>JBCCFQ010000216.1:0-6316 GCA_039029655.1 Pseudomonadota bacterium
GCCATTAACAATTTTGGCGTCAGTCTGTTACTGGACACATTTGTTGAACATGGGCCTCCTCCCGGAGAACAAGCTGCTGACTCTCGGACGGTGGTGGCCGCTGAGGAAACACTGTCTGGCTTTGTTTTTAAGATACAAGCCAATATGGATCCTGCCCATCGAGATCGATTGGCTTTTTTGCGCATTTGTTCCGGAAAGTTCGAGCGTGGTATGAAAGCTCGGCATGTGCGCTTGGGTAAAGACATAAAGATTCCAGAAGCCATCACCTTCTTGGCGGCCGATCGCCAGCATACCGAAACCGCTTTTGCGGGCGACATTATTGGAATACACAATCACGGCACAATCAATATTGGGGATACCTTTACTCAAGGAGAGGAGTTGCGGTATGTGGGTATTCCAAACTTTGCCCCGGAGATTTTTCGGCGCGCCGTCTTAAAAGACCCATTAAAAACCAAAGCTCTTTTGAAGGGCTTAACACAGTTGTGCGAAGAGGGCGCAACTCAGTTGTTTCGTCCCCTCAATAACAACAATCTAATTCTTGGTGCCGTGGGACCTTTGCAGTTTGATGTAGTGGCTTTCAGGTTGAGACAGGAATACAACGTCGAATGCGTGTTCGAAGCGGTTCAAGTGGCGACGGCGCGATGGATTGAATGTGAGGATCCAAAGATGTTGGCGGACTTTGAACGCAAAGTTTCGGATAACTTGTCCAGAGATCACGGCAATGCTTTGGTTTACATAGCGCCGACGCGGGTCAATCTGCAGCTTGCCCAGGAACGATGGCCCGACGTCATCTTTTCCGCTACTCGCGAACAGAAAGCAAAGGACTGATGTTCTGAAAGCCTTTCAACAATTCGAATTGGTACTACTTGCCGCGCTTTGGGGTGCATCGTTTTTGTTTATGCGTGCCACCGTCCATGAGTTTGGGCCTATTCCGTTGATTGCGGTACGGGTAGCCCTGGCCGCCGTTTTTCTTTTAATCGTGCTCGCCATGCGAGGTGGTTGGGCTCAGCTGGGCGACCGGTTTTTGGATAGTGTTTTAGTTGGCGTGTTAAATTCCGCGTTGCCTTTTACCTTGATTGCTTATTCAACGCTTACAATTACTGCGGGTTTTGCGTCGGTGTTGAATGCGCTAACCCCAATGTTTGCGCTCTTTGTTGCCTTTGTTTGGTTTGGTGACCGATTCTCGGTGGCGAAGTTGTTGGGGATGGTGGTGGGTCTTTTGGGCGTTGTTGTCTTGGTATGGGATAGGGTTGGATCTCGGGATGATGGCGCACTCCTGGCCATTGGTGCTGGCGTGTTGGCGGCTGCTTTGTATGGCGTTGCTGCAAATTACACTCGGGCTCGCCTGCAAGGGATTAATCCCTTGGCGCTTGCAACGGGTAGTCAAATCGGTGCGAGTCTTGCTTTACTTCCACTAGCAGTTGTTTGGTGGCCAGAGACCATGCCGTCTCAAAGTGCTTGGTACAGCGCTGTGGCATTGGCTATCGCATGCACTGGTTTGGCCTATGTGATTTACTTTGACCTGTTGGAGAAGGTTGGGGCGGATAGGGCCACCACGGTGACGTTTCTAATTCCGGTGTTTGGTATTTTCTGGGGTGCAATGATACTTGACGAGGTGGTTACGACTCGAATTCTGGTTGCTACGGCGATCATCCTTCTTGGAACCATGCTGGCAACAAACGTGATTCGTTTACCTTTGACTAAGGTTTCTTCTTCGGACGAAAGTTCCTAAGGAGTTGTCGGAGGTCTCCGAGCTCGTAGCGTGGGTTGGCTTCGTAGCGTAAGTTCACATAGGTATTAGTGATCAGAGTGACATCTTGGCCCAAGTCCGGGCGACGTGCGCGAATTCTGGCAGCAAAATCCTTAGGCCCTTCGTGACCTAATTTTGTGATACCGAGTTGCGCCATTTTTTCGCAGAATCGTTTGTAGATTGAGACGAGTTGGTCGCGAGTTCTCGGTCGAATTTGCCTCATCAACATAAACCACAAGGCAAACATCACGAGACCCATACCAGCAGTAAGAATTGCCACCAACAATTTCCAGTCGTAGTCTTTTAGACCCAACTTTTCGAGTAGCGCTTTTTGCGCATCGGGACCATAACCCAATACAAAATCGTTCCACCAAATATTCATCGCGTCATAACCATAACGGAGTTTTAGCAATATGGCGCTGTTTCTAAAGAACGCACCGGGTAGCTGATCTCCCAGGGCAACCGCATCGGCTAAGCCGTTTTGTACCCGTGAGGGTGAAACTGCAGCGGTGGGGTCAACCCGTCTCCAGCCCACACCCTCTAGCCATACTTCAGACCAAGCGTGGGCGTCGGAATGGCGTACGGTTAGATGTCCTGTAATTGGGTTGTAGTCCCCGCCCATATACCCAGTCACAACCCGGGCCGGAATGCCGGCAGCGCGCATGAGGACGGTAAACGCAGAGGCGTAGTGCTCGCAAAATCCAGCTTTGGTATTAAACAAAAAGTCATCCACGGGCGTGTTCATGTTCAGCGGCGGTGGTTGTAATGTGTAGCTAAAAGTCTGTTGATTGAACATTTGCAAGACCGAATCAATGTAGTCCTCATCGGTAGCGTATTTGCTCCGTTCAACTTGCGCATATTCCACGGCCCTTGTGTTCTTGCCTGGTGGTGACGATGCGTCTAGGCGGGGTCTGATCTCCGGTTCAAGTAGATGCCTTAGGTGAGAGCTGACGTCGTAACGATGGACTTGACCGATGGGGTAGCGGCTGACCAGTTGAAAATCCCAGAGGAGTCTACTGCCTCTGGGTCGTTCACTTGGGAAGTCTAAGGCGAACAACCAGTTTCTTTGATTGGGTTCCAGAGTTACCGTATAACTCACTGGGTCACCTTGGGTATCGATGTTTGTTCTACGGGATGGTCCTACGTAACCTTCTCGGGTCCAACTCTGACCGTCAAACTCGTGTAGCACTGGCCCTCGCCAATATAGGTCACCATAGCGCGGTGCCTGGTCTTTGAATCTGACGGTAAACGCAATCTGATCTGACTGAATCAAGTTTGTGATTGTGCCGGGACTCATTTCCTCTCCCAAGCCCGTGCGGGCGGATGCTCCGGCGCTTAGCCCCACCAAAGGGGTGGGAATTCTTGGGAATAAAAGGAACAGCAACAACATAATAGGTACGGCCTGCATGATTAGTGTCGCACCGGTGCGCAAAGCGTGTTTTGCATCCAAGGGTTCACGCTTAACACTAATTTGTAGCAACGCTGTGGTGCTAACCCATAGCACTAGTAAGGCATAGACCAGAGTAATAATGGTTTGAGAATAAAGTAGGTTTGCAATTGCAAGAAAGTACGCACTTAAAATAAGGGCGACCAAGTCACGCCGATTGTTGGTTTCTAAGACTTTTAATGCGAGCATCGCTACTAACAATGCGCTGCCCGCCACAATGCCGTTGATGGTGCGGAAGTTAAAGAACACCAAGACCAAGGCAGTGATCGCTGCAAACCACTTAATGGCTCGGGCCGGCAAACGCCAACCGCGATAGGCACCAACAAGACGCCATGACAGGCTACAAAACAGGAGCACAGTAACCCACATTGGAAGTCGAGGCGTGTGTGGTAATGCGGCAACCAGCAAAGAGACGAGACCCCACCGCAGCGCGGAGTTGGAAATCTGATTCATGTTCCACCCCGATACAAGGCGAGGGCACTTAAGCAATCATGTTTGTGGTTGTCCCCCAAATTGGGTTCGATGGCTGTGGAGGGCAGTCTTAGTCCATAGGCATTTTGCGCATCATGTGCTTCAAGTATCCAATGACATAACAGGGAAAGTCGGGTTTCGGTTTCTGGTACGCCAATTTTTTCGAAGTCCAACCATTGTGTGGCGACGCTGGTGCCCGCAAACTGTCGAACCAGTAGTTCGTCTGATCGGGCATAGGCTTTCCATGCGATATGCTTCGGTGGATCCCCGGTTTGAAATTCTCTCAACCCGGCAAAATCGTCACCACTTTCCAGGCCGTCCTGAGCGCCGCCGGTGTCAGTGCTTTCTGTGGGGGGCTGCAAATGGGTGGCGGCAGGTTTTGGATAGACAAGACAGGTGAGGTCGAGATAGATCCACGCCCATGCTTTGAATAAATTCATTGGAAAGTTGGTGGAAACACCGAACCTTGAGACAGTGAGCACGCCGCGTCTTTTTGTTTTTACGGCGATGTTTAGGCTGTTGACTGAATTTGGCGGAATACTCATTTCACCCTGAGTCTGACCTTGATGGTTGATCTCAATGGCGTAGGTCGTCGTTAGACTGGAGTTTCGCACCTGAACGGGCAGCAAGGCAGTCTGTCCTGCGTATACCGGTTTTGCGAGACCTGGTCGGACAACCAAACCTACGATGTTTCTGTGACAATGGAACATGCTAACCAGTGCGACACCAGCCAACAGAAAGGTCACCACAAAACCAAGATTGTTGTTGTAGTTCATGGAGCCCATGAGCATGGCAAATAATAACACCGCAAATGCGATGCCTTGTCCGGTGGGAAGAATATAAACGCGTTGACGGGTCAGGACCACCGGAGCGCTATCGTCCCCCTGTCGTTTGTGGGCCCAGTTTCTAGCAGTCTTAGCTAACTTTTGTATGACGGTCTTCATAGCGTCCGACCAAAGCAATCCTCGTGCTCAAGGCACTGGCACAGATTCAAGCAGCACTTTTGCGACCTCGCTAACCGCTGTCGGGCCGGCATGGTCTCTGGCTTTGAGTCTGTGTCCTACCACGCTTCCTAATACAGCTTGTACATCTTCGGGAAGGACCGCGCTTCTCGCGTCAAGTAGGGTCCAGGCGCGCGCGGCCTTCAGAAGGGCTAGGGCGCCGCGAGGCGATAGTCCAGCATCAAACACGTCGGATTCTCTTGTGAATCGTACGATGGCCTGAACGTAGTCGAGCAAAGCTTCAGATACGTGCACTTCGTCAACCGCTCTTTGCAGAATCAATAACTCATTACCTTGGAGTACGGCTTCAAGCTCACGTAGTGTTGCCCGTTGATCGCCGTCCCTCAACAAAGCGCGCTCAGCATGCTCGGCAGGAAACCCCAATTGAACACGCATCAAAAAGCGATCCAGTTGCGATTCAGGCAGAGGAAAAGTACCAATTTGAAAAGCCGGGTTTTGCGTGGCCACAACGAAGAAAGGTTGTGGTAGCCCATAGGTTTCACCCTCAGCGGTGACCTGACCTTCCTCCATGGCCTCCAACAACGCACTTTGTGTTTTTGGCGTGGCACGGTTTACTTCATCGGCTAGTACCAATTGCGCAAAAATGGGGCCCTTGTGAAAACGAAAAGCGTCTTCCTCTCGTCGATAGATCGAGACGCCAATGATGTCAGCGGGTAGTAGGTCGCTTGTGAACTGAATTCGCTGGTAGTTTAGTCCTAGGGATTTCGCTAAAGCGTGGGCAAGGGTTGTCTTTCCGACTCCTGGCACATCTTCAATGAGTAGATGACCTTCAGCTAGGATGCACGTGATACATAGCTTCACTTGTTGGTCTTTTCCCAAAATAACGCTGTTGACTCTAGCTAACGCACGATCGATGGGTCTTAACTGGTCCGTTACGGCACTCATACCTTATCCAATAGTGATCTATGCGTATCCACCTGACTGGTCAGTTGGCTTAACGCTTGATCGATTTCAGCGATTCGGGTTCGCTCTTGTTCTACTAGGGATTGTGGGGCTCTATCGACGAAATTAGGGTTATCCAGTTTCGCCAAACTCTTAGTCTTGTCTTTTTGCAGTTTCTCGATGCGTTTGCTCAAACGTTCAATTTCAGCTACGGGGTCAATGAGTCCAGCCATGGGCACCAAGATTTTCATTTCCGCCAACAATGCGGTGGCGGATGGGGGTGCCGCCTCGCTAGCGTCGATAATGTCGACGCCAGAAACCCGGGCAATGCTCTTGACCAAGGTTTCGTGTTTACCCAAACGGTTCTTGTCTTCTAAGGAAACGTTTTGCAAGAGGACGTCTAGGGCTCGCGAAGGTGAGATGTTCATCTCACCCCGGATTTGTCTTACGCCCAAAGTGAAGTCTTTTATCCACTGAATATCTTGCTCTGCATCAGGATCCCTTGGAAAGTCTTTTTCATCTGGAAAGGCTTGGGTCATCAGTCGCTGGTCCGATGTGGCTGGAAGCTTTTGCCAAATTTCCTCTGTAATAAACGGCATGATGGGATGTAATACCCTTAGCAAAGCGTCCAAGACTTTCGTCAAGGTTTCTCGAGCTGCCTGTTTTTGGTTTTCACCAAACTCATCTTTCATTAACACTGGTTTGGATAATTCAAGGTACCAATCACAGAACTCATGCCAGGTA
>JBCCFQ010000217.1:0-6271 GCA_039029655.1 Pseudomonadota bacterium
AAAATGACATGATCAAAGCAGCCATGGCGAGCCCTGGAATCATTGGTACAGCCCTGGGGGTTTATTCACCCGGATCATCGTACATCCTGCTTCACCACGTTATGGGCGATGTGGATGGCAGTATTGGTGCCTGGGGTCTTGCTCGCGGGGGCATGGGTGCTATCTCCCATGCCATAGCGGGTGCGCTTAAGGAACACGGCGGGGAAATTAAGACCGAAGCCGGTGTTTCCAAAGTATTAGTGAAAGACGGGAAAGCCACCGGTGTGGTGTTGGAAAACGGTGACGAACTCTACGCAGATATTGTCGTTTCAAACTTAGATGCTAAGCGTACCTTTACCAAAATTATTGACAGAACTGATCTACCCAGCGGCATCTTTGAGAAGGCTAAGAACTTTAAAATCCGGGGATCTTCCGGCAAGGTCAATATCGCTTTGTCCGCATTGCCAAAATTCACCGGTGTGCCCGACAATCCCTATCTGAATCGAGGCGGCCAGGCCTTCACGGGTTCCATGGAAACCATGGAACGAGCTTACGATTGCTGGAAGCGAGGCCGCTGGTCCGATGACCCATTTGTTGAATCTGTAATACCTTCAGTCTGGGATCCCACCGTTGCACCCCCTGGCAAACATTGGATGTCTAACTTTATTCAATATTGCCCACCCAAACTGGCCGACGGCGAATGGACGCCTGAGAAACGTGATCAATTTGGGCAAACGGTCATCGACAAAATTGAACGCTACAGCCCTGGGTTCAAAGACTTGATAGTACACATGGAAGTTCGCACACCCCACGAAATAGAGGACGAAATTGGTCTTACGGAGGGCAACATCTTCCAAGGGGAGCTCACCATCGATCAACTGTTTTTTAATAGGCCGTTCCCAGGTTTTGGTCAATATCGGATGCCGTTAAAAAACCTCTATATGTGTGGTTCATCCACTCATCCGGGTGGGGGTGTCTCCGCGGCGTGTGGCGCCAATGCGGCTAGAGAAATTCTAATGGATCTAAAACGCCCTAGTACCGTACCCGAAGACGACTTTTATGATGAGTAAAACATGACCATCGATATTTTTGCCGGTGAACGACTCAAGCTGTCTGCCTTTTATCCTAGACAAGAGGCACTTAACGTGCGGGAGGCCTGGGCGTCTTGGAACGGTTACAAGTTTGCTGAGTATTACTACGATACAGAGTATGAATATTTCTGTGTTCGTAACCAGTGCGGCACCTATGACATCTGTCCCATGCAAAAATATGAAGTCATAGGCAAGGACGCAGAGCGCATGCTGAACCGCATGGTAACCCGTGATGTGTCCAAAATGAGAACCAATCGCGTCGCCTATTGCGTTTGGTGCACAGATGAAGGGCGACTGATCGATGATGGCACCATTTTCAAGTTGTCGGATGAGAAGTTCTTGCTCATATGCGGTAGCCCCTGCACCTCTTGGTTGGAACTAGCGGCCTTTGGTTTTGATGATCTTCGAGTAACCGATGTGACCGATGATATTGCAGCATTGTCGCTGCAAGGGCCGACTTCTTATTCTGTTCTCAAGGCAATGGGCCTTAACGACATTGAAAAGCTGAAACCATTTGAGATTACCCATTACCCCTACCACGGCGAAAACCTCATGGTTTCACGCACTGGGTTTAGTGGAGACCTGGGTTACGAATTGTGGATCGATCCTTCTCTGGGACTAACCATGTGGGATGAACTCTACGCTGCCGGTGAACACTTTGGCATACAGCCTTATGGCGAAGCCGCCACAAACATGACGAGGCTTGAGGCCGGTTTTATTATGCCGGCAATGGAATTTAATGAGGCGTTAAAAACTGTACATTTTGAGCATGACCAAACTCCGTTTGAGCTGAATCTGGGTTGGCTGGTGGACTTCAAAAAGCCGCACTTTAGCGGACGAAAAGCACTGTGGAAGCAAAAAAAACGCGGTCCTAAATACACCCTCACAAAATTGGATATCGAAGGCAACAAACCAGCCGAAGGCTCGTATATCTACGGCAACAAGCGGTGCAGCAAAGAAGTCGGCTACGTCACCTCCGCCATGTGGTCCCCGGCGGTGAAAGCCAACATTGCTTTAGCAATGATAGAAACAGAGCATCTGCAAAGAGAGCTTTGGGCGGAAATCTACTACGAAAAGGAACTTCGTCAATACAGTCGCGTTGCCAAGTGCACGGTTAAGACCAAACCATTCTGGATGCCCGGCCGTGCTCGCCAAACACCACCACCGAATTTTTGAAGCGTCCGAACTAGCTGACTAGCCAGTTGCAAGTTTCATCAAGGCATGCTCCGCAGACTTACGGGAAACCACCGATTTCCGAGACTGTCTTTGGTCCATTTGCCTAAATAGAGACAGACCCTCCACTGTAGAAAGCATCAATATGGCACGCCGCCTGCTTTCCCTTGGGGTGATGTCACGAAGTGTGTCTCTGATAAGCTCCGCCAGCAATGCCACTGCGTCTTCGTAATACTGATCCATGATGTTGGACGCAAACCCGTGGGTGCGCGCCGCCGCCCAAAGCTCAACAAAAAGACCGGTGAGCGTATCGCTCTGTGTGGATAAACAAAGACTCTTGATGAACTGGCCCAGTCGTTTCTTCGGGTCATTTTCGATGTCATCGGAGATCAACTGCAATATGTCGTTCCAAGCCTTATCCGCAATGTCCTGAAACGCCGCTTCGAACAGTATCTCTCTCGTGGCGAAGTGATATTGAAGTGTAGATAACCGAATCCCAGATGCCGTGGCTGCATTCCTTAGCGTGAGTGCCGCAAATCCTTTTGTTGCCAATAGCGATTGCGCCACATCAAGAATTTGGCGCCGACGTTCAGCGGGCTTGAGGCGAGTGGTCACGGTAGATACCACGATATGTCCTTTGGTCTTGCAGTCTTAGTGAATTTGCTTCGCCGAATTCTGACAAATTTGCATTAATCGGTCAAGTGACCGATAATCTCGGGAAAGGTCAGCACGGAGAATATCAATGGCCGGAGTGACTCACTTGCCACCGCAAGCCCAGGTAGCGGACATTATTGAAGTCGTTGAGAGAGACGGTACCGTGATCATCGACGATTTTGTTAGCCAGTCTTGGCTGGAGGAATTCAACACCTCAGTTCAAACCTCCATTGACCAATATAAACCCTATGACTATGGGGAACCCGAGGCCATGGAGTTTCTTGGTCATCGCACCGTTAGGCTTAATGGATTAATGAGCAAATCCAGCAACTACATGCAGTTGATGTCGAATGAACGACTGTTAAGTGTTATGGATCATTTCCTTGCACCCAACTGCGGTCAATATCGGCTTAATTCCAGTGAAGTCATAGAAATCTACGGGGGCGAAACCGCGCAAGAGCTTCACATCGATGACATGATCTGGCCGGCCCATTACTGGGCGCCAGAACGTATGCTGCAGTTTAACGTTATGGTGGCAGGCACTGACTTTACCTTCGAAAATGGGGCAACCCAGGTGGTTCCGGGGAGTCATGTTTGGAATGATCTTGAACGAGTTGCACAACCTGAGGAAATCGCGCACGCCGTCATGAAAGCTGGTAGTGCTGTGCTGGTTGGAGGCAAAACCCTTCACGGTGGCGGCACAAACACCAGCGGAGATCGGCGACGTGCCATCGCAACGTCTTACGTGTTGGGGTGGCTTAGATCACAAGAAAACCACTTTCTGCATACCAGCCTGGAGCAGGCTCGTCAGTGGCCGGAGCGAGTGAGACAACTGATGGGGTATGACCTGTATTCGCATTACGATGAGAACTTAGGGGCTGGCCCATTAGGCATGTATGAATATGGTAGCCCGGCCGTGTTATTCGAATAGTCTTTTTTGAACAGGTCGGAGAGCATCCAATGGCATCCAAGTTCCCTTCTTTACCTAATCCACCGGATTTGTCAGACGTGTTTTTGAAATTCCCCCGAGGATCCAGAGCGTTGCTTGAACTGCACGACATCGTGTTGCGTGGAGAATCTCCTCTTACACCGGGCGAGCGAGAGATGATTGCAGCGCACGTCTCGGGACAAAATGCTTGCGACTACTGTTATGGCGCCCATTCCACCATAGCCAGCGCGTTTGGTGTTGAGCAAACTTTGTTCGACGAGATGCAGAAAGACCTGGCCAGCGCCGGCTTAGATCAAAAAATGAAGCAACTTTTGGCATACGCAGCAAAACTCACGAAAGAACCCAGCAAGGTGACAGCGAGTGATGCCCAAAAGGTCTACAACGCTGGATGGAGCGAGCGAGCACTATGTGACGCCGTCACCGTCTGCGCCCTGTTTAACTTCATGAATAGAATTGTTGAGGGCACTGGTTGCTCACCTGCAGCAGAGGCGGCCGGCGAAGATGAAGACGAACCGTTACATTCCTATCTTGAATGGGGTGAACACGTTGGGTTTTTAGACTGATTACGCGGCAAGCAAATTCGCTTGACGCCTAAGTCATACCCTAAACGTCTTCCCAACAAATAAAAACTGGGTCCACGATGTTGGCGTACACTGCCTTGTGTATTTCATCCAGCGGTTGTTCCGTCTTGTACATTTCCGCCACAGCCTGGTCACACTGGCGTCTGTCGCGAAAACTCATGACAAAAAAATACTCATGATTGCGCTCCTTGTCAGTATCCATTACCGGATGACGCTGACGTTTTCCCAGTGCTCCAACCGATAGCAATAGATCACTCTTTTTTAAGTGATCCCCTAGAGCTTTAACCCTACTCTTAAACTCTGGAACACCCGTATCAGCATCCAGGTTGAAGCAACTCAACATGTGAAACATAGGTTAACTCACTCAATCCTCAGTTGACCAAGAAGGTGCTTTGTAAGGTGTAATGTACACATCGTCTCCGACGGAGATCTCACCCTCCGCTTCCACTACACCGACAATACCCCTAGTAAACATTGCTGCTTTTGAGAAAGCGGTAGAACGAAGATCGTCGCCTTGCTTTGTCTTGTAATTTGCAGCAATAAACTTACCCATGTCATGGCACGGTGGGTTGTATTCTTCCACCATCAATTCTGCACCCGAAGGAAATCGAAGTAGACTGCCTTTAGCCAATCGAGATAGGTTCGGCACACCAGATAGACAAAGATTTGCCCCGAGGTCCTGTGCCATCAAGTCTCGATCAAGCCCCAGGGTGTCAGAAATGACCGATAGCTCTTCTAATGACACGGCGGACCACTGTCGTTCATTGCGTCGTTTGATGCCCTCAGGCTGTTTGTCCGCCACCCAGCAAACACGCGTATGAGATCGATGTCGATCTCCAACAATGCCATCCAGGGCAATTTCTATGGATTTCCGCCCTTCTTTGACATATTCACTTTCGGCACCTACGTGAACCGATTCCACTCTCGCCGATGTTTTCTCCACAAAAATCTCCTTCAGACACAACCTGATACCTTGCCTCTATGTACTTTCCCGTACCCAAACCATGCCAGTATCACATTGTGCAACGCGAGTAATATGTGATATGAATGAACCAAGAGGATTGTCATGCAAGCCATAAACTTCGTTGAAAGCTACTTTGATGCTTGGAACCACTGGGATCCAGAGGGTGTGGCGGATCACCTGGCTACTAATGGCATTCACAGAGACATCCCGGAAAACACGCAACGCACTCACGACGAACTGGTTTCGGTGTTGGCGGATTTCTTCTCCAAGTATCGACATAGTTATGAACTCATCGGTGAGATTCTTGCGCATGGCGAAACCATCGCCTTTCAATACGAAATGATCCCGACCAAGAGAGAGCGTTCCAGCATCAAGTATAGCGGGGCCGAGTTCATCACAATGAGTGATGAAGTAGCACTAACCATAACCGACTACTACGATGTCGACAAACATCACGGGACTTGGGCGGAAAAAACGCCCCTCACTGCCAAAGCGATAGGGCAGCGCAAGTACGCTAAGTCCGGTCTGTGTGGCGAGCAACTGCTTGCCTACCAACATCGACTAGAAAACATCATGCAGTCGGAGCAGTTTTTTCTTCAGCCCGATCTCACTTTGCCAAGATTGGCGAAGGCCGTTGATTGCTCCGTCAACCACCTTTCACAGGTTATCAATTCCGGCTTCGGTATGAGTTTCTTTGACTATCTAAACAATTACCGAATCGACTACGCGAAGAAACTTTTGGGCGAATGCCGCGAGAAAAATAGCGCAATTCTGGACGTTGCGTTTACAGTGGGCTTTAATTCCAACTCGGCATTTTATTCCGCGTTCAAGAAAATTGTTGGTCAAACACCTGCTCAGTTTCGCCGAGATCGTCAACTCG
>JBCCFQ010000218.1:0-6267 GCA_039029655.1 Pseudomonadota bacterium
GCCGGCTCACGGTGAAACCCTGCGGGTGGCCGTCGCGGCTAACTTTTATCCTACCCTAGAGAATTTGATTGTTGACTATGAGCACAGGGGTGATGTTCAACTGGTTTCTGGGTCTAGTGGAAAGCTGTTTGCCCAAATCAGTAACGGCGCACCGTTCCACGTGTTTTTATCTGCCGACCGCTTGCGACCCACACGACTGGAACAGGAGGACCTGGCGGTTGCCAATACACGGTTTACTTACGCATTAGGACAATTGGTGCTTTGGCATCCGAACCTGAAGACGAGCGCAGTTCAATCGGCACTCCTCCACGAAGAAGGTGGATTCATCGCCATTGCCAATCCCAAATTTGCACCTTATGGAGAAGCTGCCGAAGAGATTCTTCGGAATATGGGGATTTGGCCCATGATTCAAAACAGGATCAGCCGCGGCGAAAGCGTCGCCCAGACTTATCAATTTGTAGCCAGTGGCCAAGCCTCTCTCGGGTTTGTCGCCCACGCTCAAGTATTAGCCGTCGGTGCGACTCAAGAGAATTATGTGCTGTTTCGTCCAAATCAGTACCACCCCATTGAGCAGCAGGGCGTGTTGGTCAAAGATACAACACCGGCGAGACGCTTCATTGAGTTTCTGACCAGTCCCGAAACCCAGTCCAAACTGTCAAGCTACGGCTATGGAGTCGCTAATGCTGGCGGTGGATGACCTGCAAGCCTTACTGCTGACACTAAAACTCAGTGCTGTGACTACCCTGTTTTTGCTACTGGTCTGCACACCCCTGGCCTGGTGGTTGTCGCAAACTCGGGTGCGATTCAAGTTTGTCATTGATGCCATCGCGGCCCTGCCTCTGGTACTACCGCCAACCGTCATCGGCTTTTACTTGCTGTTGCTACTTGGCGCAAACGGGCCTCTTGCACAGCATTTTGATGTAAATCTGGCATTTACTTTTTGGGGTTTGGTGGTGGGTTCGATGATTTATTCCTTCCCTTTTGTTCTTCAACCGTTGCAAGACGTGTTTCGCTCACTGGGATCAAGACCCATCGAAACGGCACAAACCTTGGGCGCGGGACCTTGGGATCGATTTTTCAACGTAGCGCTACCCTTAAGCAAATCCGGATTCTTGACGGCAACGGTTTTGGGGTTTGCCCACACCCTAGGCGAATTCGGTGTAGTGCTAATGATTGGCGGCAACATTCCTGGAGAAACCAGACTCGCCTCCATTGCCATTTATGAACACGTGGAAACCCTAGAATACGGTCAAGCTCACACACTGTCTCTGTGGATTCTGGCAATTGCGTTAATGCTGCTGATGTTTGCCTATGGCTTTGCGAGACGTCGGATGTTGCATACATGAGTGTCGATATTCGCCTAAAGACCCAACTTCCCGACTTTCTACTCGAGGTAGAGTTTCAACTGTCGCCGGGACAAACACTGGGTGTCTTTGGCCCTAGCGGATCAGGAAAGACCACCCTGCTTCGGTCCATCGCGGGGCTAACCCAGCCGAGACAGGGAACCATTCAAGTTGATGGCCAGTTATGGTTTGGAGACAACCAAAAACTGACGCCAGACCGGCGTGCCGTAGGTTTTGTTTTTCAGGATTCCTATCTTTTTCCTCATTTGAAAGTGCAAGACAATTTGCTGTTTGGGTTTAACCGCACACCACCTCAGCATCGCAAAATTGAAACAGACCACGTGATACAAGTTTTAGAGCTTGCGCCCCTATTGAACAGACGACCTGGCACATTATCCGGTGGGGAAAAACAGCGAGTGGCCATTGGTCGGGCTCTACTGGCCAGCCCTAGTTTGCTATTGATGGACGAACCACTCACCGGCTTGGACTTAGCTAGAAAAGAACGCATGCTTGGTTATCTTGAACAACTGCAACATGAATTCAATATCCCGCAAATTTATGTCAGTCATGTCTTATCCGAAGTGACACGCCTATCTGACGAACTATTGCTTCTTGAAGCAGGCAGGGTGACCGCTTACGGGGAAACCTGTTCCCTACTCACCGACTTGTCCCAAGCGTTGGTCAAACGGAGCGATGCACACTTCATCATTCGTGGGAAAATCTCCGAGTCAGATCACCAGTATCAGCTGGCCCGACTGGATTTTGATGACCAGTGCTTTTGGGTTAACAGCCTTGGCCAGGGCCCACAAAGCGTATCGAGAGTCCAAGTATCCGCCAGAGACGTTAGTCTTGCTCTGGACCCGCCGGAACGAAGCAGTATTCAAAACGCAATAAAAACAACCGTAGATGGAATTGAACCGATGGACAACGGTTTGGCCGCCGTCAGACTATCCACTGGACAACAACACCTACTGTCTCACGTCACCCAGAAATCCATCTCGCAGATGGGATTGGACATAGGGATGACGGTATTCGCCCAAATAAAAGCAGCGGCGATCTTGGAGTAAACCTGAATTCGAAGGATTGGACTAGCAATTCCCTCTAACGAGATAAGCAAACACTCGATGGAGGGAAACCCATGTTTCGTTGCCTATTGTATTTGTCTTTGATCATCCTATTGATTTCCGGCTGTGGCGGTGGTGAAGATACGACGACCACCCGAGATCCCACGCAACCCGCCCAAACCACCACCCTGGATTTTAAATTCGATGGCATCGATGAAATATCCGTTGCCGGTCCGTTCGAAGTAATCCTCACCATGGGTGACCAAGGCGCTGCAACGTTTACCCTAGACAGTCACTTGGTGGACTCATTGCAAATTGAAGAAGTGGACAATCGTGTGGAAATCGGTTTAGACGCCCAAGGCTCGATACAGGCCACGACCCTTAGACTGGACATGACGCTGCCTGAAATGAGGGAACTACAACTCAGCGGTGCCACCTTCGCTACCTTTTCCGGATTCCAAGGCGATCACTTAACCCTGAGAATTCGTGGTGCCGTATTCGTGGAAGGTCTGGACTCAGCGTACACCACCCTGGACATCGAAGCAGTGGGTGCAAGCGCGGCTTTGCTGAGTGACCTGCAACCGTTGGCGTATTCCCAGGTGAACTTAGAGGGTGCCAGCACCACCACCGTCCCCATGATGGATTTTGGCACGATTCAGGGTAATTTGGTCGGTGCTTCTGCACTGATTTATAGGGGAAACCAAGTGGATCTCCAAGTCACTACGGATCTGAGTTCGGCGGTGGTTCAGGAGGGCAGCTAACAACACAAGATAGTCCTGCTGGCCACGGTTATCCTTAGTGGGTTGAAACCAGAGCACTTTCCAGCATGCTTAAGACTCCTATGAAGATCGCGGTATTTGGCCTGTGTTTGGCTTCGATAGCCCCCAGCTGGGCGGAGTCAAACAGGCTTTCTGACATCCACTGGCTGGCGGGGCACTGGATGGGCATCGGCGATGACGGTAAGACTCAAGGCCAAGCGCTGAGTGTCTTTACCCCACCCGCCCAGGCTGCCATGTCCTGGACTTTTCGTTGGCATATGCCAGCTGAGCAGCACGTTCACTTCGCCTTTTCGGTGTTTGAGGAAACGGACAACGGCGTGTTTTTTAGGGGAATACACCACGGCAAGGATTATCAAGCGTTTGAGGATGCACCGTGGTTGTTTGTGCTCACCAAAGCCAATGAAACCCAAGCGCACTTTCGTTGTTTGGAAAATTGTCGCGCACCTGGGGTGAACTTCAAACAACTGCCCGACGGAACACTACTGGAAACCTGGGAGGTAAGTAAGTCCAACACTGAGCCATTCACTGTCACTTACAAAAGGGCACCATAAACCCATCTGGTATTCAGCTTTTACATCGGTATCATAGCCGTCGACTCATACCCTTAAGCCCGTCAGTGTTTCACGGGTGATAAGCGTCAGTTAAATCAAAAACAACGGGAGTCGGCAGATGCAACAAGCGATCTTCTACCCAGTTTTAGCCATGGTTGCCCTAGCAGTCTTGGTTTGGATGCAAATGTACGTGGTCCGCATAGGAACTGCGGTTCGCGAGAGAATCCCTTCGGAATCCATACGACCCACCAATCGTGACCTTCCGTTGGCCATCGTCACCTCTGGCGACAACTGGCGAAACCTGTTTGAGGCACCCACCCTTTTCTATGTGTTGGCCATTATTGTCTTTGTACTCGAACGAGTCGACGAAGCCTATCTCATTGGATGCTGGTTGTACGTCGCCTTACGCGTGCTACACAGCATCGTTCACGTAAGCTACAACAAGATCATGCATCGCTTTATCGTGTATGTTGTAGGATGCTTGGTCTTGTGGTTCATGTGGGCTCGCTTGGCCCTACAGTTGCTGGCATAAACCCAATTCACTAGAGAATTTGCATGAGCTTTCGACAAAAACTGAAGCAAGCCTGGGAAAACAACAACTCATTGGTCTGTGTAGGTCTTGACCCGGACATGCATCGTTTGCCGGAGGGCTTAAGCAGAGACAAGACCGGCCTGTTGGAGTTTTGCACATCCATCATAGATGCCACAGCCGATTTAGTATGCGCCTTCAAACCACAGATCGCTTATTTCGCAGCGCTGTCGGCTGAAGACGTGTTGTTAAAAACCATGGACTACATCCGAGACAACTATCCTGACGTGCCAATTATTCTGGACGCTAAGCGGTCGGACATCGGAAGCACGGCAAAACAATACGCGTTAGAAGCCTTCCAACGGTTTGGCGCCGATGCCGTTACGGTGAACCCGTATCTTGGTGGAGATGCTCTAGCGCCCTTTTTGGAACATGCCGACAAAGGCGTGATTTTGTTGTGTCGAACATCCAACCCGGGTGCGGCTGAGATACAAGACTTGGAAATCGAGGGAGAACCTTTGTTCTTAAGAGTGGCCGAAAAAGCCGCCAACGAGTGGAATTACAACAGCAACTGCGCTCTGGTGGTGGGTGCGACCTGGCCAAACCAGCTACGTCGAGTGAGAGAAATCGCAGGCAATATGCCGATCTTGGTACCAGGGGTGGGCGCTCAAGGGGGCAGCGCTGCAGAGGTAGTAAACAATGGCACCGACGCCGACGGCGCGGGTTTGATCATCAATTCTTCGCGAGGCGTGATTTATGCAAGTCAAAGAACGGATTTCCCCGACGCGGCACGTCAGGAAGCGAAAAAACTGAGGGATTTAGTGAATCAGGCCCGAGTCTAGCTTTCCTTGGACACGTCCCGATCCAGCGGATCACCAATTTTTGGCAGGCACGTGTGAGTGGGGTTTTCCTTTTTGTACTCCGACTCAAGTTCTGAGTAACGTCTAGACCAGTCGTTTACCTCGGACTGAAGCCTGTCGATCTGTTTTCGCTGATTTTTCGCCGCCGTCATCAGCTTATTCATTGCATCATCTTGAAACTCAGGTTGATTCAATTCTGATTCCTGTTGTAGATCTTCGACACGTTGTTGGAGATCACGAACGAGCTTTTGAGCTGCTTCCAACTCTTCCTGCAATTGGCCATCGTTTCCGGAAGCGGACTGACTCTTTTCAGTTCGTAGCACTTCAATTTCTTGCTGTAAGGATTCAATAAGCCCCTGCTCTTCTTGCACTAGCGACTTTAGCTCCAAAGTCTCTGATTCATTTTCCCGCAAGGATTTCTTCGCCTTACTCAGCTCTTTTGCGTCGGCTTCCAATGATTCGATTAGCTGTTGCTTGGCATCGTTTTCAGCTCGCAGGGCCACCAGCTCAGCATCACGGTTTTGCACCTTTTCCTTAGACTCCCGTAAGCCTTCCAATTCCTTTTCCATGGAAGCCACCACGCCACTCTGAGCCTTGAATCGCGCCGACATAGATGAAATTTGCTCGTCTCGCTCCACCAAGGAAGCTTCCAGCTCTATGACCCGATCTTTGACTTTTTCGTATTCCTCCGGATCAGCGGCCTGCAGTTTGCTCGCCGTCACCAAACGCGCGTTCAAGTCAGCAACCTCTTTGCTAAGACGTTCTTGCTTTTGTTCCGTTTCGGACTTGTAGGCTCGCAGATTGTCTACGCTACGCTTAAGCGCCATGTTGGACTTATCCTTCATGGCGAGCATTGACTGCAATGACTCAACAACCTCGGTGTATTGAGCCACTTCGTCCTGCAGGGACGCCATCACGTCTCCTCTGGATTGAAGATCGGATTCCAGCGCACTAACGGTGGCATTTCGTTCAGTCAGTCGATTAGACAAATCTCTGGCACGTTCCTGCTCCACGTTAAGTTTCGATTCCAACTCCGCCAGTCGATCCACACTTCCTTGCAAGTCGGCTTCTAGACTATTGAGCTGGGTTTGAAAATCGTTGGACAAACCGTTGTGCTTTTCGTGAAGCTCCTTCAAATCAC
>JBCCFQ010000219.1:0-6233 GCA_039029655.1 Pseudomonadota bacterium
CGGAGAAATCTCATCCTTTGAAAATGGCCAACTCATCACCTTAGGTGAAGATGATCCTGATCTCATTAACGTGGCGGGCGATTACGGTTTGTATGTCAACGGCTCAGACCTCATCAGACGCCAATTTTCTACCAGTAGCGAGGTCACCGTTTCTTCTGACTATCGTGTTCAAGCCCAAGTGTTTGACGATGGCACGGTAGTGTATTTAACCAGCGACGGCTTCTTCTTTTTTTCCGCAGGCGTTACAACCCAACTCACCCAAGATGGCGTGCACACCGGTGCCACGTTGCCCAACGGTATCGAGTTTGCCTACCAAAAGGCACAAACCCAGATCGGTGTTTTTTCCGGTGATCAAATAACCATCCTTGGCGAAGCCGTTCCCGGTCGCAGCACCAGAGCCACCTTAATAGAATCGGAAGGATGGCTCGCCTATGGTCAGCTAGGCAACTTGGGACAAACCCGTATTGAAACTCGGGCTCCTGATGGCACCGTAACGCCACGCACCTTTCTTGGCCGGGATGTTATGACCCAAGACATAGCACCCAATGGCGAGATGATGATTGGAGACGACTTTCTTCGAAAATTTCATGTTGCCAACGACAACACCCTCACTGACATCACTTTTAGTGCCGCACCCAGTTTTTACGTGGATGGCAAGTGGCAAATTGCCATGGGTCGCAGTTTGTTTGATGTGGACATCGTCGATCCTGTTGAACCGACTAGTTCACTGTTTGTCGGTGTCGGCAGGCCTTTTGTCAGCGGTCCCAATAGCGACGAGATTGAGGTTATCGGCAACATAATATCCACCGCTGAGATTGAATCCGTGATCGCGACGGTGGCCGATCGTTCAGTGGAGTTGTTCTACATCGGGGGACGGTTCGTGGGCACCTTGTCTTTGAATGGTTTGGGTGACGGCACCTATGTCATACAAGTTGTCGCCACCGACGTGCTGGGCCGAATAAGCCAATCCACCAGCGATGCCTTCGAGTACAACGCCAGACCCATCCTAACTTTATCCGAACCCATTGAGCGAGACGTGGCGCGACCCAACATCAGGGTGGTGGCTTCCTGTACCGACGCTGGCGCGTCGGATCCCGCGATTATTGTCAGCGCGGGTGGCGACATCCTAACAACGCTCGTTGGTACCAGCGTGGATCAGGTCTTTGATCTTTCGGCTCTTCTGGGAACGGAGACCAATGTGTCCGTTACTTGTGACGACGGCTTCCATACCCTCTCGAAAACACGAAAGGTGTTTGTCGATACCAGTCCAGCGTATCTGGTCGCCGACACCGTTCCTGGGGAGATTGTGGATTTTGACGATAGTCGCATCCTCTTTTTGACAGGCGAATCAGAAGAGGCACTACACCTGTTTGATCGGACCACTGGTACAACAACCGAAGTGTTCTCAGTCCAAAATAGCCAAAGTTATTCTGCCTATAACGCTCGCCTTATACCCCAAGGCGTGTTGTTCACCGTTCGACCCGACGGTACCTTCCAACAGATCTTGTATGAATGGCGAGGTGGCGTCTTGGAAGAACTGGATCTTGCATCCAGAAACCCGTTCCTACGCGCGGTTGAAGGGGATTTTGCACTAGTGACATTTGGCGATTCCACTGGGGTCACCACTTGGCGACGTCAATTAAGTACCCAACAAAATATTCAAATCGGCGATGACGATACACGAGGTTGGGCGCTGGCCCCGGACGGCAGCGGCAAGGTGGTGGTGGAGTTTTCTGACAATAGACTGTATGCGTTCGAAAACGGTACGCTGACTCAACTCAATGACTCAACCAACACTGAGCCCGGTTCAGGAGAAACCGACGGTACCAATTACTACTACACCATCTATCCCAACCTCATCGTCAACGACGGCGTGCAAGAGCAGACTATTGCCCGAGCGACGGGTATCTATCTGCCACGGATTTCCACCGATGCGGGTCGAGCCTCCTTTACCCGTCTCGATGCCGGGGGTGTGTTTCAGACCTGGATTCGAGATGCGGTAGGTAACGAAAACATCATCAGTTTTTTTGGTAGCGACAGTAGTGTCGGCCCTACGTCCGACAGTAACGAAGTTGTCTTTCGGAATTCTTCACGCTACTTCTATGGCACACCCACTACAGTTTTGGACATTGGTGCTGCCCTTGGCTGGATCCGATGGAGCAACGGGACCTTTAACCTGGTCATGGGCACTCACTTATTCACGATTGATATCGGTCAAGGACAACCGCCGGGTGGCGTGAGCAATATTGAGGCCGAGCTCACAGGGGCAGACCCTGACGAGGTGACCATTGTTGATGACGAACTCAACTTGACCCTCACCGTCGACTCAAACCTACGACTAGAGACTGTCACTGCACAGATCGGCGGTCTTCAAGTCGACTTTGACCCCACCATTTGCTATGGACGTGACTCTCAATTCCGTTGTCTACAGGTTGACGTAGACCTAACAAGCTTAACCGGTGGCACCTATACGTTGGTTGTTACTCTTACCGATCTGCTGGGTGAAAGCATCGAGTTTCAGCGGGATATCTTGATTGATCGGGCACCTGTCGTGACCGTGGCTTCTCCCGTGGCCACACTGCTGACATCGGTACCACAGACCATCACGTTAGACGCAACCTGTATCGACGATCTGACCCAAGACCCGATATTTGAATACCAGATAAACGATGGACCTTGGCTCGCTTTCACGCCAGGGATTCAGCTAGACGTGACCGACACTGCCATTATCCGCTACCGCTGCGCAGATGAAATAGACCAGACGGACCTGCAGGTGCGAACAGTAAGTGTATTGATGAACAACGAGCTGGTCGAAGTGTTTGACGCACCCGGAACCATCTTTGACATTGTGGATGATCGTGCGTTTATTCGGTTTCAGAATCCCGACGGCAGTTTTTCGGTAGCGGTTTACAACGGCACCACTGACAGTATTGAAGTGGAGTACCCAATTCCGGAGGGTCGTAACCTGGAAAGAGGTGTGGTGACCCCATCGGGAGCCCATTTTGTCACCAGGGTCGGCCAACACGGCCAGGACAGACGTTACTTTGAATGGATAAACGGTGTACTCAACGAGGACTCCCCCATCCTACTTGAGGTCAAGGGAGATTTTTCGATCTGGGTCGAAGGCCAAGACTTATTCCGACGCCAATACTCTACCGGGGAGGTGCTGCAAATAGCCGCCAATGCTGGCAGACCTTCAGTGGCCGACAACGGCAATGTCGTTTGGGCCACCACTGACACACCCTTTGAAGAGATTGCAGTATTTCAAAACGGTGTGACCACGATTGTCACTGCACAAGACGGTGCGAGAAACTTAGGCCCTCTGACCAACGGAACAGATCTACTCTACGCCCAGACCCCGGCAGTCGTCGGAACGTTCTACGCTTTGATCCTAAACCAAAATGATCAAGAGATTATTGTGAGTCCGACCAGCACTGAGCAACGCAACCGCTCTCCCGTTGCCGATTATCAGCTCGCTGGTGACTGGATCGCTTATCGCGAACCGGGCACCACTGGTCAGTCCCAGGTATGGTTGCGAGACCCTAGCGGTGGCGCCACTCAACTGACCTTTTTTGGTGACTCGAGCTTCATCGTTGCTGTTGGAGAAAACGGTGAGGTGATGGTCTCCAATGGTCAAAATTCTATTAAGGATCGGTATTTGTATAACGGCGGCGCCGGACTAGTGCGGTTTACAACAGATAGCGGCACCGTGTTCTGGCGCAATGGAGACTGGTTTGTCGTCATCGGGGACAAGGTTTTACGTTACGTGCCGCAAAGTCCCTAAACACAACCAAGCGTGTAAACGGAGTTGTCTTCTGATGGAGATTGCCGTCACGGCAGATAGTAGCCAATCACACGCCATACGTTGTCTTTATCCTTCATCACCGCGATCACTTCTGTCACGGAATCATTTTTTTCATAGGCACTCTGGAGGGTAAACGTAAAGTACTGGGTGGTGATGGTGAAACGTGGGCGCTGGAGCCTGGGCGCGAAAACGCCGTCTTAACGCTCACCTCAACATTGACTGGCACTTTATCCCTCACCGGTCCGCTCCAGTGCATTGTTATGGGGCTGCTTCTAGAAGTCGCTGCTCACGGACGCTCTCTTGAGCTTTAGTATGCCTACTACTGACATGTTTACTAGCGCCGCTAGCCATATCCATCCAAGTGCATCAATTTCATGATATTGACCATCTATTCCGACATAGCATAACCATAAGAGTACAACGTGAAATGCAATTAGCGCATTGAACCCTAGTTTTGGGCGCGTATCAGCAAGATGCCCGAAAAAACCTAAGACACAGCCATAGAAAAATGCGATCACGGCAGAGCCTTCTTCGAGCACCATATTCGAAACCACGAGCAGAACAGTCACGACCATCACGATCATTTGATAGTCCAGCATTATCCACGCTTGGTCCCACAGCTCTCCGCCACCCTCCCTCACTTCTCAGCTCCAGAACGCCTAAGCTGAGCAGCCGGCTCGCTACCCTTAACATGAACTGGCACTTTATTCGTCACCGGGCTGCTCCAGCGTATTGTTATGCGGCAAGTCAGGCACAACATATCTACTCACTACTGTTCTTCGCCCGCTCTATAAATAAGGGAACCATTGGCTCTGGCATTACGTAAATGACGCCTTCCAACTCAACGGCACTCAGTGCGTGAACATTAAACACCCCAACCAGGGTCGGATAGTCAATGTTTTCTACGTCGATGCCCATCAAGTCCACGCTGCCGCTGACGCGAGGATTTAAGACGAACTTGGTGCCCGTCCGGTCAGAGTAGTGCTTTACCAACTCTCTAACCGTTGGAGGGTCTGATAGGCACGTGGATTCCTGCGCATGAGCAAGTTGTGGAAAGCTGGAAGCTACCACTAGCATAAACGCTAACATTCTCATTCTCGTTTCCTCACTAGGCCACGCCGCATAACGCCCTAGCTGAGCGGCCGGCGCGCTAACCTCAACATTCACTGGCACTTTATCTCTCACCGGTCCGCTCCAGCACGTTGTTAGGCTGCGGCACTTCAGGCGTCCCCTTTTAGCAAGATATAGACACCCAGGGAAGCAAACCAAAGCAACCCCAACATACTTGCTATGTTGATGAGCCAAACGGCCCGGCCCTCGTTCAGTATGGATACGACGAAGGCTCCGCATAGCAAACATCCGAGCGCGGCGAGGAACCCAAGCACAGAGATCCAAGTAGGTATTCGGGCTGAACTCCGGCCGGCCATACTGAATCCGAAGATAACGAGGCCCCAGGCAACGATTTCAGCTGTAAACAAAGTACGCACGATGAAGAAAAGAAGCCAAAAGTTGTCCGAGCTACTCGAGATCCGCGAGAAATCGTAAAAGGCCAAGACCTCTATCCCGTTCGCAATTAGAGCGTTTGCTACATGGACTGAGGTACCGAGGAGCCCGACAACTCCCCAGAGGTTCGTGGAACCCGACTGAGATCGATATGTTCTTGCAAACGCACCCGCGGCAAACAAGACTAGCCCGACCAGAGCCACATACTTCATACCGTGAACTATGGCCCACGTTGGTGCCTCGGCTGAAAGATAGGCTTCGAGGGCATCAGCGGACAGGCTTTCCGCAGGAAACGTCTTCAAGAAGCCGTTCACATATACATGTATTGCCAGCGCGAGCAAGACTGATATTCCACCTACCCGAATCAGTCTAGCGTTGGAGGCCGTTATAACATCGTCGCGTTTCATAGCATCCATTCCTCCGTCTGCCTAACGCCCTAACTGAGCGGCCGGCGCGCTCACCTTAACATTCACTGGCACTTTTTCTCTCACCGGTCCGCTCCAGCGTATGGTTATGGGGTTGATCGCGATGGTTTTCGACAGCATTCTTTCCAAAAAAAAATTCATAGTTTTTCAGACGTAACAATAAACCATCTACCTAACGCAAGTAGTCCTAGCCCTGCCGCTACTATGTAAACCTTAAAAGCTTTTTGGACTGGCGTTTTCTCATAGTGTGGGGTCCAAATCCAGGCAATTATTCCACCACCTAAGATACAAAAAGCGATACCTAGCAAGACCAATATCCACGCTAGCAAGACTGTTGACTCCAACCATCAACCACATAACGCTTAAGCTGAGCAGCCGGCACGCTGCCGTTAACACTCGCTGGCACTTTATTCGTCACCGGGCTGCTCCAGCGCATTGTTATGAGGAGGCACCGCCATCTGTAGTTGATGCGCCGGTGGAGACGCCGCCCCGCGTGCCCG
>JBCCFQ010000220.1:0-6229 GCA_039029655.1 Pseudomonadota bacterium
ATGCGATCTAACTCTTGCAGCAAATCATTTGGAAACTCGATATCCGCTTTGTCAATTTCGTCAATCAGCAACACGCATCGTTGCCCACTCTCAAAGGCTTCCCAGAGTTTGCCGGGCTTGATGTAGTTTTCAATGTTCTTAACCTTTTCATCGCCCAACTGGGAATCTCGTAAGCGGGACACGGCGTCGTATTCGTACAAACCCTGCTGTGCTTTGGTGGTGGACTTGATGTGCCATTCCAACAGTGGGGCGCCCATTGCCCTGGCAACTTCTATGGCCAGCATAGTCTTACCCGTGCCTGGTTCGCCCTTAACTAGGAGTGGTTTTTCCAGTGTGATGGCGGCGTTTACGGCCAGCATCAGATCATCACTGGCAACGTATTGGTCGGTACCCTCAAATCGCATAACTCATACTCTCAATCTTGTTTGAGTGCATGGTACCCAAAAACTGACATAAAAAAACACCGACGGTTGCAAACAACCGTCGGTGTCGATTTTATGGACTGTAGAAGGTTCTAGCGAGGTACCCGTGTGCCTCGGCGTACGCTAGAGGTTCCACCACATTGAGGGTCGCCGTTGCTGCCGTCGCCATCCAGGTCTAAGAACAGAAGATTGCGGTAAGGGCAATTTACCGTACCGACGGGAAAACTGATCAGAGATTCGAATTCTAGACGGGCTTTGAGTGTTGCTTGGTTAGAGATTGGCTTATAGCCCATCATGATCAAATCCTTTTGGTTGTATCGACCATTGCCGTCTTTGTCAGCGATGAAATCCGGTGCCGTACCTTTCACAACGATCGCGCGAACCACAATATCCACTGGTGAGATGGTTTCCAGCAACGCCACGGTAGTCTCTGTATTGTTGCCCAGGGTCACGCCCGTGTTGAAACCTTCTATTGGGCCCCCATCTACTGATCGGACAAAATCATAGCCACCATAAGGTCCTGTTGGGTCAATACTCAGGTCAAATACTGCTACTGGCTCAAACATGCCCGCCAATACCTGGGCGTGACCCGTGACGGTACTTTTGCCATTCTTGTCCAACAACTGGGAAGAGACTTCCTGCATCAGACCGGCCATATTACGAATGTACTGTTTTCCCTTGGGCTTTTGCAGATCAAAGTCCAGTACCTTGGCCGCACCGGTGTCGGACATTAGCACCAAGCCTGGCCAATCGTCGTCAGCGCCCCATCCGAGCCCGTCCTCAATCTCCCCGCCGGTTCTAGGTCGTGGAACCAGTTTCGATTTTCCGTTGTCGTCGATGTAGTACTGCACGTTGAGGAGTTTTGTTGCAGAGTTGAACTGATCGTCTTTCATCAATTCTCGAATGACAAAGTTCCCATTCTGATCGGACTTTGTTCCGGAGTTGTTGACAGCGAAGTTGATGTCATCACGTTCGTTTGTAGCTTCCACCCATAGCTCATCGGGGCCCATACACCCTTGTTCATAAGGGATGGGGCCGGAAATCCTAAAGTCCGATACATCCAAACAACCATCCGGGTCGCTATACACCCAGGCTGTGCGACGTCCCTTGCCTCCCTCCGTGGTGCTTATAAACGCTACCGAAGTAGGGATTTCCATCTTCAGAGTTAGCGGCCACTGAGTGGTAAACAAAACACCCTTGTGTTTATTTGTTTTCGGTGAAGTGAATTTGAGTTTCAGAGGGGGGTTGGAAACACCGCCGCTTGCATAGGCTGCCCCAAGCAAACAAAAACAAGCACCCAAGCAAACCGCCAGTCTTACCCACAGCTTTTTAGCCAATCCCATCGATAAATCCTCCATGCGTTGTTTGACATAATGCGTGATGATCTTTTTGTCACATTAGCCAATAAGTATACGCGCAATACATGCGGGTTTTGTGTCGGTAGCACGACACTCTAGATGGATTTTTTACCGCGTGTCAGCTGCGATGGTTTTAGCGAGTTGAAAATCGGGGTGATTGGGATCAGATTCCCTCCAACGCTCCAGAAAACGTTGTGCATATTGTGATGCGATCACCTGATCGCCTAAATCACTTTGAATCTTGGCATGTTGTAACAAAGAGCCAATACGCTCGCGTTCCAGATCCAGCCTAGGGTCATTGGCGTTACGTGTGCCCAAGACAGACGTAAGCAACTCAGACGCTTCTTCGCTTTGTCCTTTTTTGTGAAGCAAGTGCGCCAGCCCGATTTCATACAAACCGTATTCATATCCACTCTTGTCGATGGATGCGCGAAGGTGATGTTCCGCTTGCGTGAGGTCGTTTTGTTCCAATGCTAGGTATCCGGCTAAGTAGTGGGCGGCCTTTGCCTCCGTGTCATCTTCAGCGCTTTCTTCCAAAACGTGAATTTCAGCAATCACGGCTTTAGTTTTTGCAAAATCCTTTTGACGAGTGGCCATCAGGCCTTTTGCAAACAAATAACGTGTCGGTGGGCCATAGGTAAATGCAGCGATGGCTTCATCGATCAGCGAATAGGATTTCTCATAGTTTCCGGTCTCAAAAAACGCCTGTGCTTGAGCTGCAAGGGATAGCGACATCCGTACTTGCTCCCGCTGAATCAGGTCACTCACGCTTTGTAGGGGTACCACTGACTGCGAGAATTGGCCGTTGGATCGCAACAAGTGACTCAAATCAAATGCGGCATCAATTCGATCAATGGCGGGTATGGTTTCATCTCCCACAAGTTGCTGTAGGAGATTGATGGCTTGGGGGATTCTTTCGGACGCAACGTAGACGCGCGACAATCCCAGGGATGACAAATGAAAATTGGCGTTGGCCTCAAGGGCGCGATTGTAGTACTCCTCGGCGGACTTAAGGTCTCCTCGTTCTGTGGCTACGTTTCCTAGATAGTAAAGACAAGATGGATCTTTTGGCTGATGCGAAAGACACTCTTGTAGGGCTTCTTCCGCTTCATCCAACTGACCTATTTGTGCACGTAGGTCACCGATGGTGCTCCACACCAACCAGTTTTGGGGTTCTTGACGCGCCAATTGATCGAGTTCCCGGAGAGCCTCATCTTCCTCATATTTGAAGAAGTAAGCTTCCGCAAGACCATGTCGTGCTTCCACTTCATAGCTATTTTCGCTCAGGATTTGTTGATAAATAGCCAACGCCTTATCCATGTCTTGCAGTCGCATGGCTAGGCTCGCGTCGATGTATTGTCGCAGGCGCTGACTCATTGGTGCGTCTTTTGGGATGTTTTCGAGCACCTCAATTGCACCCTCGGTGTCACCCATCCAATATAGCGTGTCAGATAGTCGCGCATGGGCGGCCCAAAACTCAGGCGCGAGCACGATGGCCGAATCCAACGAGCGTAGGGCATTGGCATGTTGGTAATCCAATATATAGTTAATCCCTGCGGTGTAGGCTTCATAAGCGGCGAGATTGTGCGTTGGGAAGTCTGCCGCAAATACGGAAATGGACTCTTCGGGTGGTACGCGCAGTGCATTCTTAACACTGCGTGCCACATCTTCCGCTTTAACAAAAAACGATTCTTGATCCAATCCTTGGAAGGTGTTGGGTGCCAAGTCACTACCGTACTCTAAGTCACTTACTTGGGTAGTCAGTGTAAGACCGCTGGGAGTTTGTAGGTATTGACCAGACACGACATACCGCACACCAGCGTTGTCTGCCGCTCGGGCTATTTCTATGTCCCGTTGCCGCTCACCAACGATGCTCGACCAACGATGGTGTGAGGCGACGATCATATGTCGCGATCGAGTCAGATCGTTTCGTACTAGGTTTGTTATGGCATCGCCCAACCAATCCAATTCGGTGTTTCCCGTCATATTCTGAAACTGGGCTACAGCCACGACGGCAGGTTCATTGGCTACGGAACTACGTAGCACGCGGTATTTGTTTTGCTCTAAGTAATTGCTCCAGATCCACCAAGTTGTCACCCCGGTAATGGCGATGACAATGCCTGCCCCAAGGATGCCCAAGGACTGTTTTCGTTTTAGGCTGACGCCACCACCTGACGACCGCTTTAGACCCCGTGGTGTCACATCGTATAGCCAGGAAAGAATCATAGCTGGCAAAAAGCCGATAACCAAAATGGTGATGGCGGCTCTCAGAATCCAGTCAGGTGCGGTGTCTTCGTAGGCATCAACCACCAACGCCACAACCTGAAGCGCCACCCAAGACACCACAATGTAGGCCAAGGCGGCCCTAAAGACACGGCGCTGTTTCAGCTCGGACATCATGGCGCTAAACCACGGCAGTCTTCCGGTGCTCATGGCATAGGCTTTTATAGGTCGGCTGATGTTTTTGACGTGCTGTGGACCTAAATAGTCGAATTGCTGGGGAAACTTTGCACTGATTTGTTCATGCACCGCGCCGGATAAGCAAATGCCCCCGGGTGGCGCGAGTGTTTGCAGTCGTGCGGCAATGTTTACGGCATCGCCGTAGAGCTGGCCATCTTGTTCTAATATGTCTCCCATATACAGACCGATTCGCAGCAGCATTTGCTCGTTATCGGCTTCGCTAGAGTTTATTTCGTCTAATTGGGATTGGATGGACAATGCTGCGTTAGCAGCGTCTATGGCGGTGGGAAACTCGGCCATAAGGCTGTCTCCGACGCTGCCAAATTCCTTGCCGCCGTGTTGCGTGACTAATGTGTCGAAGGTTTCCCTAACTCTTTGTAGTTGAGTCAGGGTTTTCTCAGGGTTTTGACCCATGAGTCGGCTATAGTCCACAACATCTGCGGCCAATACGCTGACAATACGCCGAGTTGTGCTTTGGGCGTCAGACACAGCCTATTCCGTTTGTTTAGCGAAGTCGCTCAGGGCCTTGAGATTGGTGATGGTTAGCCGACCGCGGCCTAGTTCGATCCACCCAGAGCGCCTCCACGTCTGCAAGTACTGGTTGATGACTTGTCGAGTCACCCCCAAAAAGCGTGCCAACTCTTCCTGGGACAGTTCGATGGTCGGATCTTGTCCTTCCCGAGTCTCGGGAATTAAGTGGATGAGTCTTCTCGCCATACGCGCAGGAACATCAAAAAATGCGGCTTCCTCAATCATCTCAGAGGTCCAGCGAATTCGAGCACAAAACAGCTTTAATAGATGGATGCTGACCGTAGGATCTTTTTCCAGCAGTTGAACAAAGTGTGGTCTAGGAATGACCAATAAATTGGTTTCTTCCATGGCCACGGCACTGGCAGTCCTCGGTTCGCCATCTATGACGGCAATTTCACCGAAAGCGTCATTGGGCCCCATCAAGTTAAAGAAAACCTCCTTGCCATTTTCCGACGTCGCACTGATACGAACACGTCCTGAAACGACGACAAACAAAGCGTCACCGGGTTCACCCTGAGTACAGATAACCGCATCTCGGTTGTAGGTTCGGCTATTGGTTAACCACGCGATCCGGGTCAGCGAATCGTTGGGCAAGTCCCTAAACAAAGTGCAATTTTTTAACAAAGCCCGGGGAGATGCCTGTTGGGTACTCATAACGTCAGTATCCTCTTAGATTGCGTACCAATGGGTGAACCCACGACAAGTGGACGGTTTCCAAGTCTATCACTTAAAAATCAATAGAAACATCAGCTTGTGACCAGAGGTCTGGCTGTAGTGGCCTATATGTCCGTTAATAGACAGAACTGACCTGCGGATTGGGGCAACCTGGGTCACATGCAGCGAATTAAGGAGCAATCATGGTTCAGTTTGGATTGGTCGGTAATGAACTCTCTAGAGCTCATGCCGTGTCGTCAACGGGTCCCAACTTGAGTAGGGAGGGGAAGGCGAAACGTTGGGTTCGACTTATTCTCACCACCTTTGTGTTGACCTGGGCGAGTTTCGATTTGGTTTCAATCGTGTGTCACGACGTGATATTCGCCCAGATCCTATTCGACTACTTTCATTCAGGGTGAGCCAGGAAAAAACCACTGGATTGTACGACCCGTAGGTTAACTCCATACAATTCACTTAAGACCTTAGATGTTAATAAACTTTCCTTGTCGCCATCTGCTGCGACGGTACCATTTCTTAACAACACAACCCGGGAGACCTCTGGAGGAATCTCATGGATGTGGTGGGTAACGACAACAATATTGTGATGACCCGCCGCCAAGTCTCGAATCGCGCTCAAGTAGCTGGCCGCCCCGGTCATGTCTAAACCGGCAGTGGGTTCATCAAGAATCAGAGTCTTGGGTTGATGGACTAGGGCTCTGGCTAAGAGACAACGGCGTTGTTGACCCGTAGACATTTTCCCCAAGGGCGTGGATCCATACTCTCCCATCTCAAGTTGGTTGAGTG
>JBCCFQ010000221.1:0-6224 GCA_039029655.1 Pseudomonadota bacterium
GCAGATCGGTGGATAGAGAAGGTCATGTTGGCAGAGGATGCGTCCGCACCAGATGCCAAGAAGGCTTTTGAAAAGCTGGTCAACTTAGGCGCACCCGCCATTCCAAAGCTGATTGATCAGTTAGAGATAGCCAATAAGGACCAAATGTTAGTGCTGGTGGACTTGTTGACCCGACTGCTAAACAACAAAACCATCGAACTGTATTTTGACGGCCTCAAACAGCAAAACCGTCGAGTGACCTCAGGTGTTGTTTGGGCTCTCACCAGTCAGCAAAATTACGATCCGAATCGTTTGCTGGATTTGCTAGACGATCCGGACGTACCCAAAGCTTCCTTGATCGATGTTCTCACTTATCACAAAAGAAAACTCAAATTAAATGGGCTGTTACAGAAGGCCTATACGCTAGATCACAAGGAAAAAGCTGAGGTCTTAAGAATCGTCGAAGAAATCGCGGACGAGAACGTGCTGCCACAGCTCCTAAGTCGCGTCACGGGTAAAGACTCTATTGTCCGTGCGCAAATCATTCGCATCGTTGGCAAATTTGATCGACCCGAAGTGATCAATGCCTTACAGCAGTTACTGGCTGATCCAGACAAGCTAGTGCGTGAAGCTGCCCTGGAATCCCTTGCCAACATGAAGGGTGACCTAAATATCAAATCCGTGTGTGCGTTGTTGCTGGACGGTGACTTAGGTATTCAGAACAAAGCCGTAGACGTGATCATTCGCATGAATCACCCGGATACGGCAAGACATTTGATAGATGCGTTGAAAGATGAATCGGAATACGCCCGACGATCGGCGGTAGAGGTGCTGAACGAAATTGGGACCGCCAGCTCCATCAAAGAGTTGCTGAGTGCGGTCCAGGATGAAGATTGGTGGGTTCGAGCACGCGCAGCGGACGCCTTGGCCAAGATTGGTGGCCCCAAGGTGGTGCAAGCGGTGATAGAACTCATCAAGGATGAAGATGAGTCCATCCGTCGTGCGGCTGTGGAGATCTTGAATTCCACCAAGGATCCAGAGTCTATGGAAACTCTGGTCACGGCCCTTAACGACAATGACTGGTGGGTCAGAGAACGGGCTGTTGACGCATTGGCGGATATCGGTAACACCCAAGCAGTCCCAGCCCTGCTCAAGATGCTCAAGACCAACAATGAATCCAAACCAGTGGTGCTACGTGCCTTAGCCAAACTGGGAGACTCCCAGATTATGGAACCGGTCTTGGCCGAGTTGGACACCGCGGAAAAAACAGTTCAAATCGAGGCCATCAAAACCCTGGCCAAGATCACCGACAAAAAACGCGCTGATGCAGTCAAGCAACGCATCGCAAACGCCACCAAGAGCGGCGACGAAGCCATCAAGGAAGCAGCGGTTGAGGCGCTATCGGAAATTGACGATCGATTGGGCAAAGTGGATATCGTCAAAGAAGTTAAGTCTGAAACTGCCCGAACACTAAAAGATGCAGCTTTAGGCGCCCAGACGGACAGTCACACCTTGTTGGTTGAAGGGGATGCCCTACAGGAAGCATTAGCCCAGGCTAAACCGGTCAAACAACTGGATATCAATAAGATAAAACCTGGCGACATCATCGAAGACCGGTACAAGTACGTCAAACGCATCGGTAAGGGCGCCTTTGGTACGGTGCTGCTCATCGAAGACTTGGCGGTAGACGAAGAAATCATCCTGAAATTCCTCAATGCGCCCATCGCCTCAGATGAGGAAATGATGAAGCGTTTTGTGTACGAGTTGCGTTACTCGCGCAAGATCACCCACCAAAACGTCATTCGAATTTATGACTTTTTGCATTTGGGCGGTCTGTACGCCATCTCAATGGAATTTTTTCCGTCTCACACCTTGGGTGCAGAAATCGTCGACAACAAACCCATGGACTTAAGAAAGGCACTGGGTTTCGCCCGTGATATCGCAAACGGTATGAGTGCCGCCCACCGGGTTGGCATCGTACACCGCGACCTTAAGCCGCCGAATATTCTGATTAACGAGGAAGGCGTGCTGAAAGTTGTGGATTTTGGTGTTGCTGCGGCCCACAGCAGTGGCGATACCCAGTTAACGAAAACCGGCTATGTGATCGGCTCTCCCAAATACATGGCGCCGGAACAAATACTGGGCAAAAAAGTGGCTGAAACCACCGACATCTACAGTCTGGCGGTGATCATGTACGAAATGCTGACTGGCAATCCACCCTACACCAAGGGCGATCACATGTCGGTCATGTACCAGCACGTACAAGGCGGCTGCCCTGATGTCCATAGCCACAATCCCGACGTACCTAAGGAAATCAGCGACGTGGTGGCCAAATCCATGTCTTTGAAGCCAGAACAAAGACATCAGTCCATGCAGGAATTATCGGATATAATCACGGCGTTATTGGCTGCCTAAGAAGCTTTTCGCTATGCCCCGATTGGACGCTTTTCTAAAGCTGGGCCAAGCCCAGGGATGTTCCGATATTCATTTGGCCGTTGGATTGCCGCCATTGTTGCGTATGAATTCCGAGTTGATGCCCATCAAGTTCAGGGAACTGTCCGAGTCAGAACTGGAAAGTTACATCCTAGAAGTACTGACCCCCGCTCAAAAGGAGCGGTTCAAAGATGGGAACGATGTGGACTTTTCCTATATGGCGGAAGACGTTGGACGGTTTCGTGTCAACGTGTATCGCAAAGCTACCGGTATCGGCGCTACTTTTCGATACATCCCACAAGAAATTCCATCCCTGGACAAATTAGGCCTACCGCCAGTTATCAAAAAACTCATCGATCATCATCAGGGCATGATCCTAGTGACCGGAGCAACGGGCACCGGTAAGTCCACCACCTTGGCCGCCATAATTGATCATCTCAATAGCACCCGGGGTTTGAACATCATCAGTCTAGAAGACCCCATCGAGTTCATACATCCAAGCAAGAACTCCCAAGTGGTACAACGGGAGGTCGGCACACATCTGCCCGACTTTGCCGCGGGTCTTAGAGCCGCTTTACGAGAAGATCCCGATGTCATTTTGGTGGGTGAAATGCGAGACATGGAAACCATTACCATGGCCATGATGGCGGCAGAAACTGGACATCTGGTGCTAGGGACATTGCACACCACGGGTGCGGTGAAGTCCATCGATCGGATCATCGACGCCCTCCCCGCACAGCAACGGGAGCAAGCAAAGAGCTTTTTGTCACAAAGCTTGATTGGGGTAGTCAGTCAAATTCTGTTGAAACAACCCGATGGCCGCGGCCGCAAAGCCGTATTGGAAATCATGGTGATGACGCGTGCCATTGCTAAGTTGATTTTGTCCGACCAGACTCACCAGATACCTAGCCAATTGCAGACGGGGAAGAACTTAGGCATGCAGCTAATGGACCAAGCTTTGCTTGATGCGGTAAGGCGAAAGGAAATCGACCCCAATGAAGCCTATTTGTACGCCAATGAGAAAAAGAAGTTCGAATTGTACGTAACAGACAACGAACTGTTACCCAAAGAGCAGGCCTAAGCCATGAAGAAAATCGACGAATACTTGCGCATGACCCTTGAGAGAAAGGGATCGGACCTGCACTTCATCGCCGGAGATCCTCCTCGTGCAAGATTACATGGTGATCTCGAAGCGTTAGACGAAAAGCCTCTGGACCCAGAGTTCGTAAAAACTTGTTTGTACGAAATCATGAACGAAGCCTCCTTGGCCATGTTTGATAGGAATGATGGCGCGGATTTCGCCTATACCATAGAAAACCTGGCAAGGTTTCGGGTCAACGTATTACGTCATTTGGGCGGGATGGGGGCGGTTTTTCGCGCAATACCCGCCTACGCCCAGTCCCTCGAAGACCTTGGGATGCCAGAGATCGTCCACAGTATGTGCCAGGAAAAGCAGGGGTTAATCCTGGTTACGGGTAAAACGGGTTCCGGAAAATCCACTACCCTAGCGGCGATGATTGACTCCATCAACAGCAAGCGCAACGGTCACATCATCACCATTGAAGACCCCATTGAGTTTGTGCACCAACGTAAACTCTCGTTAATCAGTCAACGAGAAGTGGGTATTCACACACAAAGCTTTGCCGCCGCCCTCCACTCGGCGCTTCGGGAAGATCCAGATGTGGTGCTGGTGGGTGAGTTACGAGACTTAGAGACCACCAGCATTGCAATAACCGCTGCAGAAACCGGTATGTTGGTGATGGGCACCTTGCATACCAATGGCGCCGCGCAAACTGTAGATCGGATCGTTAACTCCTTTCCTGTAGACAAGCAGTCGCCTATTCGTACTATGCTGTCCACATCGCTCCGAGGGGTTATTTCACAGCAGCTAATAAAACGATGTGACAAACCCGGCCGGGTGGCCGCACTAGAAATTCTTATGAATACATCTGCTGTGGCAAACCTGATCCGACAGGGCAAGATCGACCAAATAGAAAACGCCATGCAGGGTGGCGGCGCATCGGGCATGAAGACCATGGATGCAGCGCTGAAGACTCTGGTAGACAGACGGTTGATCAGTGGTGAAGAGGCTTATCTCAAATCATTCAACAAGATGAACTTCAAAGACTTTGCCCCGGAAGGTGCGGAAGAAGTAGGCGCTTAAAGCCAGCATTCAAATTTGCTCGCCGTATTTGCGTAGGTGTTCCTGACGCGCACCCTCCATCCAATCATCCTTGGTAATCCGATCGGAGAAGCACCCAATGGCTTCGGCGACCCGTTCAATGTCTTCGGCGGTAAATGCAGCAACTTGGCGAAAGGTGGTAATCCCCTCTGCGTTGAGTCGTTTTTCCAAAACAGGACCGATACCAAAAATGTTTCGCAATTCGTCTACCCCTTGAATCTCCTCTGTTTTCTCGGGGCTAGGCTCTGACGTCGTGCTGGCAGCGGCAACCGTTTTTTCTGGTGGTGGTGGCGTCTTGGACGGTTTGGCTTTTAGCTCTTTTTCAGTGGACGACAGGCGTTTCTTGAGACTGGCAATCTCGCCATCCTTTTTGTTCACAGCCCCCCGAAGCAAGGCCAGCTGAGAACGAAGTTCCCCAGAGTCCGTCGGTGTTTCGGAAGTGGTCTTTTTTTCCGTCGCTTGTCTTAGGTCTCGTTCTCTGGCTGAGAGTCTGTGCTCCAAATCCGCCAAAGCCCGGTTCGCATCTTGCAACTTAGACTTTAATGTCAGATTCTCCCCAGCATCACCACCGGCACCCTCAATCATGGCGGTGAACTGCTGTTCCTTTTCTTCGTTTTCCGCGAACATTTTCGCCAGCATTTCGTCTTTTTGCCGTAAGCGCATTTTCCAAGTGGCTTCCACCTCACCAAATTGGCGGACGATCCCCACACTGCGTAACAACCACCCCATGAGAAAACCGATGGCCAGAACCAAGACCAAACAAACAAAAATTTGTCCCGCCAAATAGATCATTGCTGTGTGCCCCCAGCGCTTGGAGTACGCAGTTTGGTTTCATTTTTGACGATACGCACTCCTCTCACCTGAGACACGATGTCGCTGGCGTAGGCTTGTTGACCCTGATTGTCCACATAGCCCACCAAGGTAACATCACGCCCACTGACGCTGACATCCAGGGTTAGTTCATGCTCAGACAGGGCGGCCACACTGCGTTCTAGCAAGTCTGTTTCGATTGGCTGCACGTGTTTCCACACGCAAAGTGGAAAAATCAGGGCAAATCCGATTAGCCCAAGGATGACGATACGCAGGCCATCTTCGCGGGTATCCACGGATATCATCGTTGCGCCATCACCCCCAGTTCACACACCCGTGGATATCATACCAAAGCAACTGCAAAGTGGTTGAATTTTGGCATTTTGTTGCCATTGTCTAAAGTTAATTCCACCCTCTATGTGGCATAATTTGCGGCGTAGTCGTATATACCCTGGAGCCCCTCGCGACCATGTCTAGCCCACGTGATATTTTAGTCTCATCGGCGTTGCCCTACGCTAATGGACCTATCCATATCGGACATATGCTTGAGTACATCCAAGCAGACATCTGGGTGAGATATCAAAAAATGCGGGGACATCGCTGTATTTTCGTCTGCGCCGATGATGCCCGCCCGCATCACTTGGGTGCTTTCCAGATCTTTCAGGGTCTGAGCCACTCGGATGGCGGCTCCGTCCACCGTGATGTGGCTCTACGTCGTCTTTACCAGCTGTAGGATGATAACTGTGCTGCCCTACTTGCTTGTCTTTTCGTGCAATGCTTCAGCTGGTGTGGTACTTTTCTGTGGTTTAACTCCATGTAC
>JBCCFQ010000222.1:0-6211 GCA_039029655.1 Pseudomonadota bacterium
ATAAATGACTGTGGCGTAAGTGCATGATTCGCAGAAAAATAATTATGCCTATAGAGGTAATTTGGATTAAGTTGACATAAACCGCATTGTAACCATTGCGTTCAAATAATGCTCTATAATGAATCACACACGAGGCGACGGACGCCTAATAATAATAATACTAAATCCAAGGTGGTTCCCATGTTATCCAGCATGGTCAAGTTTGAAATCGCAAGAACAACTGACGCAAAAGCCATTGGCATGATGTCCTGTGACCTGATCGAGAAAGGTCTCGGTTGGACCTGGACACCCGCGCGGGTTGCGCAAAATATTGAGTCAAGAGACACAGTCGTCCTAGTAGCTCGAGCCAGAGACAGGCTAATCGGCTTTGGCATCATGTATTTCGGTGACGAGAGCGCTCATTTGAATTTGTTGGCAGTGTTGCCAGCTTTCCAAAAGATCGGTATTGGCCGTGGCATCATGGAATGGTTGGAAGAGTCAGCGAGAACTGCTGGCATTGGAACAGTTTTTTTGGAGGTTCGTGCTAAGAATAAACAAGCGCGAGCGTTCTATAAGAAAATGGGTTACGAAGAGTTTGCGTATCTTTCCCATTACTACAATGGAACCGAAGCGGCTGTCCGTATGGTCCGCGATCTCAGGGTCCGAGAACTAAGTTAATCAATTTTGCACAAGTTCCAGAAGCTGATTATGCTGTAATGCATAGTCTGGCGGTTATCCTATATGGAACTGGTTTTATTTTTCATTGTCGTAGCGTTGGCGATCTGGTTTTACCAGGATTGGCGTCATACGCGTGATAAGAAACGGCGTGAGACAGAACGGCAGGCCGATTCCTAGATTGGGCTTCAAGAGCACACTACTCGAATTATGGATAACGATGTCTATGTAGAACTATTTCGCAGCGTTAGGCACAGCGACTGCGCAGAACGCGCATTGGTATTAAAGGCATTAGACATACCTCATTTCGTCGATCGGGTTGAACAAGTATTTGTGTTAATGGTCCAGGTCGAATATCAATGGCAAGCCGCCGCAGAAATACGCAGCTATTCTGAAGAAAATCGAGACTGGCATCCGCCAAGCATTCCAGAGCCGATGGTCAAACATCTGGCCTGGCCGGGTGTAGCGATTTATGTGTTGGTCTTACTGATTGTTGGGTATGCCGCTGGCGCCGACTTCGGTGGGTACAACTGGTACCAAAGTGGCCGACTCAATGCGGGCCTGGTTGTCTCGGGAGAGTGGTGGAGAGCCATAACGGCATTGACCCTGCATGCTGATGTTGGTCATCTAGTTTCAAATTTGGGTTTCGGTGCGTTGTTTGGATATTTTGCTGGCCAACTCCTGGGCGCAGGCTTTGCTTGGTTTGGTGTGCTAATGGCGGCATCTTTGGCAAATGGTTTAAATGCTTGGGTGCAACCCGACGATCACCTGTCAGTTGGCGCATCCACCGCTGTCTTTGCGGCGTTGGGCATGGTGTCTGCTGCTGCCTGGATTCGACGCCGGAAATTCGATCACCGCTGGGCATACCGAAGTGCGCCGCTGTTAGGCGGTGTATTGCTGCTAGCCTATACAGGATTTTCCGGAGAGCGTACCGACGTGGGCGCCCATTTGGCAGGCTTTTTTATGGGAATGCTAGCGGGATTCGCTTACACACGAATCGAACAGTCCGTGGATTTGAAAACAATCAATCAACGATTGTTCGGTAATGTCAGCATCGGACTGGTGGTTTTGGCGTGGTTAGTTGCCCTGGGCTAAGCACCCGGTTCAGACACTCGACCAAAACTGCCGCCGCCCATGACTCGTACCGACTGACCATCTCGAAGAGATTCTGCCCCTCTAATGGCCACTTGATCCCCCGCAGACAATCCGCCGCTAATAGCTACAAGGTCTCCCTGGGAGTCACCGACCTCGATGGAGATTCGTTGGACTTTGTTGTCGTTGTCCACACGAAAAACATAAGTACCATCTTGTCTGAGTACCAGTGCGTCACGAGGTATCGCCAAGGTTTCGTTGTTGCTGCGCATAGGTATTGCCACACTGACCAACTGCCCGGCAGTCCAGGCTTGCTTGGCATTTCTATTTAGATCGACTCGCAACTCTATAGTTTGGGAGCGTGTGTCAGCTGACGGGACTATAGTCCTAATTTTTCCACCGTACTCGCTCTCGAAACCAAAAACACGCAGATCGTCACCAGCCCTCACCCTGGTCGAGTACTTGAGTGGAACGAAAGCTCTGACTTCTAAGTTTTCTGTGTCCATTATTCGGGCCAAAATCGCGCCGCGACTGATATCTTCTCCCCCGCGTCTAAGTCTTTCGATCACGACGCCATTAAACGGGGCTTCCACAACCGTTCTATCTAGCTGATCCTGAATTTGCTTCATTCGCACTTCAGCAATCCTCAAGTCGCTTGCAGCAACATCCCGATCCGATTCGGTTTGTTCCATTTGATTCGCAGAAGTGCTGTTGGTGCTTAACAGGCTTTTTTGTCTTTCCAGTTGGCTGTTGAGAAATTTGAGCTGAGATCGAGCTCGCTTTGCTAGCTGCTCTTGTTCCAACAGTTGCAGCTTCAGTTGTGTATCGTCTAGTCTCGCAACTGCTTCGCCCTTCTTTAGTCTGGCACCGGGTTCCGCTACAAAAAGTAACTGTCCATCTACGCCACTGGTGACTTGAATATCGTTTCTGCTAAATATGGTGCCAGACACCGGTACTGTGGAGACGATGGTTGTGAGTTTCACCTCGGCCACTGATACTGGACTTGGCGGCGGTCCTTGTTGCGCATTGGCGGTTATGGTGACAAGCATTAGGGCTGCAAGTTGCCTCACGGTTTTCATCACTTTGCTTCCTCCAAAAGAACCCCGTGGCTTGGCGTAATACCTTGCTCCGCGGAGGGCGTTCCTTCTCTTAAGCGCAATAAACTGGGCATCAATACCAGCGTAAAAATTGCGCTAATGGTCATACCGCCGACTATGACAACCGCCAGGCCGCGGTAAATGTCCGTGCCAACGCCAGGTACCAGCATCAATGGCAGCATGCCAAAAATACTGGTCAGTGTGCTCATGTAGACGGGCCTTGCGCGCACGCGAATCGCAGCCTCAACGGCGTCTGCTGTACTCAAGCCTGATCGTTCGCCCGTTCGAGTTTGACTGACCAATAGAATGGCATTGTCGACTACAAGCCCTAATAGGATGATAAAGCCAATCATCGTTAACAGGTCCAAAGACTGATATATCCCAATGAGATTCATGACCTTCAGGGCTAAGATGCCTCCGGCAAGTGCTAGGGGCATAATCAGCAACACCAAAAGGCTGTCCTTCAATGATTTGAAAATTGCTGCCATGACCATGAACAAGATAAGAATGGCCAGTAGAAAGTTTTTCAGCATGTCGTCCAGGGCGGCTTCTAAATCATCCGCGTTACCTCGGTAGTTGATCGTCGAGTCTGCGGGCAAAGCGGCCCTGATTGTTGGACCCACTTCTCTCCTCAGAATCTCAAGGGTTTCCTCCAGACTCATATTTTCCGGTGGCGCCACAGCTAGACTGATGGTTCTTTGTCCGTCGATTCTTCTTAGTTGAGTTGGGCCAACGGTTCTTCGTATTTGCGCCAACTCACCAAGTGTTTGAATGCCAGCCAGTGGAGTTGATATTGGCATGGCGGCGAGCTGTTCGGGGCTGGTCCATTTTCCGCCCTTTAGGAGCATGTCGAATCGGTCATTGCCATCAAAGTATTCGCCGACAAAAAGCCCGCCGGTCATGGCACGGACGGAGTTAGCTACATCTCGATGAGTGAGTCCCGCCTGTGTAATGCGGCGCTCGTCGGGTATCAGCTGCAGCTCAGGTTCGGCCAAAGACAGACTGGGTTGTGGTCGCACCTGCGCGCTTGGCAGTACTTCGCTAATTTTGGTCATGCCGACTCTTGCGGCATCCATCAATGCCACGATATCCGACCCTTGTAGGTCAATGTCAATGTTTCGGCCACCGGAACCGACACCCAGGAGTGAAGCTTGCCTCGGAAATGCGCTGGTGTCAGGAAGACCCAGCAGTAAGTCCTCGCGTAACAGAGTAATAAACTCATCAATCTGCTCAGGGTCTTGGGGGTAGAGATAGATCAAAGCGAAAGAACCAAATTTGGAGAAGTTGTAACCCAAAATGTAAGGCTCTTTCTCGTGGTCCATATGAGGCTTGAGTCTGGACACAATCTCCGCCGCAATCTCTTTTTCAAAAACTTCCGTGGTGATACCCGGTGGCATATTGAAGAAAGTTTCGATGCCATCCGACTTTGTTGATGGCAGGAAGTCGGCTTTAGGCTTCAATACGACGGTAGCCGTGACTGATCCCACCAGCAGACAGGTCACCCACAAAACCCGTTTTGTTTGGGTGTTAGTGAGCTTCATAAGGAACGCGGTGATGTTGTCCCACCAATGTGCGCAAGGATCTGTATTCTGGATGCGGCTGAGCCAAAGGGAAGAAGCCAGAGGCAAGATCGTTATGGCCGCCATAAAGGAAGCAAGCACAGAGATAGACAGGGTTAATGCCAAATCAGAAAAAATCTGACCTTCTTGACCCTTCATAAACAGGATCGGCAAAAAGATAGCAATGGTGGTCATGGTTGATGCGAATAACGCAGAAATAACCTGTCGTGTGCCGCCATTAACAGCTTCCATGGTGTTTTTTCCGGACTGCCTAAACCGAAAAATGTTTTCCTGAACGATGATTGCTGCGTCCAGTACTAAGCCCACAGAAAATGCGAGTCCAGCCAAAGACACCACGTTTAAGCTTAGGCCAAACACATTCAATGCAATGAACGACACAAACAGCGATACCGGGATTGCTAGCGCAATCAAGAGCGTGGCTTTTCCACTGCGAATGAAAAACCACAATACGCCCATGGCTAACAAGACACCGAGGCCTAAATTGTTTTGCACCAAAGAGATAGCCCGTCGAATGTGAACCGAAGCGTCAAAACTCAGCTCCAGAATCAGACCCAGCTCGCCTAAATGATTTTGATTTAGTTCGGTGATTGCGAGATTGACTTCGTCAAGAATGTCGACGGTATTTGAATCGTTTTCTCGTTGTACTGTTATGTAATAGCCTGGATACCCGTTACGCCATGTAAAGCCGGCTTGTTCTCTAAGCTCAAGCTCGATATCTGCAACTTCGTTTAAATAGATGGGTCGTTCGTTGCTCCAGGCAACAATAAGTTCTCCCAATTTGTCGATATCGTATTGGCCAACATAACGCACGGTATATTGCCGGCGCCCGACGTCGGCAAAACCGCCGGATACATCACTGGCTTGAGAAACGGCGTTGGAGATATCTCCTATGCGAATGCCCAGTGCCGCTGCCCGATAAGGGTCAAAACGAATGATGACTTCCTTTGGTCTACTACCTTGCATGTTAACTTGTGACACCCCAGCAATCTGGCTGAGCCGCGGTTCCACCACGTTTTCAATGACGTCGGTGTAGGTATCAGAAAAGATGTCCTGATTTGGGTTGTCCGCCTTTGGATAAATCAACATGGACGCGGTTGTTGCGGCGCCAAAACCGCCACCCGATGCAACAAAAGGCTCTCCGGCGTCTACGGGTAAAGGTGGCGCCTGGTTTAGGTTGTTGATTACATTGATTAGTGCCTGACTCATGTCTGTGTCTACGTCAAAGGTCAGGGTTATGGAACCAAATCCGCGATTGACGTTGCTACTGATGGCCACGATGCCGGGTGTGTTTCTGAGAACGTTTTCCTGAGGCTCAATAATGTTGGCCTCCATTTCCTCAGGTGCTGCTTCGCGCCAATTGTTGAATACGCTGATTTGTGGTTGTTCTAGGACAGGTAGGAGTTGAATGGGTAATTTATTGATGCTTATGAAGCCAAACAGCACGATTAATGCAACCACCACCGCGACCGAGGCAGGGTTCTTGACGCTGAGTCTCGTAACATCCATCCCAAATTTTTCCTGTGCAAGCGTTAGGTGTCTTTGACACCTCAGGTACTCATTTAGATGTTCCAAATCGCGAAATAGTTTTGAGGCCAGGGTTTTTTTGTGCAAATTATGCGATGAACGGAAGTTCTCGTCTTTTTGGGTACGTGATAACTCTAGACATAGTCTAATTCGGACACTTTTTGTGTCCGCCTAGGCCTATATCGCATCTCGAAGTTTAATCATTGCCTCTAGGCTCTTGTCTACATCAGATTCAGTGGTCCGCCAAGACGACACACTGATGCG
>JBCCFQ010000223.1:0-6195 GCA_039029655.1 Pseudomonadota bacterium
CCGGTACGGTTGTATCCACGGTCTTCAGTGGTGTTGATGCTACCTATGATCTTGCCGATTCACTGAACAACGAAACACCCTTATAAGCAGATTGGGCATCGTCGCAAACGCGGCGGTGCCCATTCAAATTCCCCGCTATTGACTTGCCCAAGTCTTAAGGACATGGTCAACCTTTGTTCGCCCAGTAGACGAAGGGACGCCATTCATGAGCACAGATCACATCATTCAGACCGAGACCCAGTTAGAAGCGGTTATTGGTAAACCTTTTGAACAGATAAGGGAGAAGATCTACACCACTTTAGATGAACCCATGAAGGCGTTTGTCGGTCGTTCGCCGTTGATGTTTCTTTCTACCCTGGACGGGCAGGGTCAACCCGACGTCTCTCCTAAAGGGGACGCCCCAGGCTTTGTACACGTGGATGACAATGGAGACCTGTTAATCCCTGATCGATTAGGTAATCGTCTGATTTTTGGCTTTAGAAACATCCTAAGGGACAACCGTGTGGGAATGATTTTCGTTGTGCCGAATTTAAGAGAAACACTTCGAGTAAAGGGTAGGGCGATTATCACCAAGGATCCTGAATTGCTTGATCGTCTCAGTGCAAAGGGCAAACCGGCTCTCCTGTGTACTCGGGTCGAAATAGAAGAGTGTTTTTTTCACTGTGGCAGGGCCATGATCCGGTCTCATCTTTGGCAACCGGATGCTTGGGCGGCAGGGGGTAAATCCCTTATGTTGCAGTCTATTGCTAGACGCTATGATGCCGACGAAGTTCAGACTGACGAGATAGAGACCCAAATAGAAGACGCGTATCGGGATAAGCTTTACTAGGTGAGTGGGGGCCGGTCCAATCGGCGCGCTGGCAAGCTAATTAGAAAAAATCCAGTTGTTCTTCTATTTCATCGCATCGATCAACCAATTCGCGAAACCGTTGCCGTTCCGAAGGTGGAGCCTGATCGTACTTCTTTTGCAGAAACTCTGATGCTGTTACCTCACCCTCGGCTTTCCACGTGTCGAGGTAGTCGGAGATGACAACGCGATCATCCATAAAGAAAATCTGTGCAAGAACGTCGACCGTGAAGATTTTTTGAGACCGACGCTCTTCTTTGAGTCGTTGTGCGATTTTTGTGTTGCCCAAAATCGTGTGAGCGTTTTGCTCAATCTGACTTGCCATCCTCACATCTAATAAGGTCTTGGCCTCTCTTTGCAGTCGTTGGCCGTAGAGTAAGCAGGTGTCCAGCCACACTTTGTCGATTTCTGACATGTCTCTGCATATTTTGTAAACATCAATGCTGTCAGCCGGGTCCTTCGCGGCGTACATAAGACCAAGTGAAGTCTGAATTGCCGTGCTCCAGTCGCTAGCCGCTTCCATGCCTCGTATCGACAGGCGAATTCGATCGATAAAGTAGTTGGTGTGGTTGGGTGCGCTGTTTGCGGTCTTAAACGCCTCAAGGGCGCCAACTGTATCGCCGGCTCTCTGTTTGTTCTTCATTAGTGCTAACCAAGCGTCGGCATTCTCTGGGTCAGTTTTCACGTACTCTTCCGCCCAGTTCGTGTTGACACAAAAGTCGCTGTTGTGTCCCTCGCATGCATATAAGGCCATGCGGTGAGCCAAAGGACTGTTAGGCATGTGTTCCAAGGCTGCCTCTAGTAGCTCAACTTCCTTCGATTCCGTTGCTCCACGCAAGATTGTGTGGGCGGCTAGTAGGTGCTCCGGGTTCTCTGACGCAGCCAAAACATCTGCCACTGTCTGAGGGTCGTATTGTTCTGCTCCAAAGCCCAGGGCCTGGCAAGCTTCCAATGGTGTTAGGGATCCAATGATCCTAGTTGGGGGACTCCCCTCAGGTTCGTCGACGTCACGCTCCGGTGGAGCAGTGGGTAAATTTTCTAACAGCGGTGCTTCACGGTCAGCAATGAACGTGGATGTTTCGAGCGGTGGACTCGATTGCAGAAACACTAAGATCAAAACCGCCGCAATGATGGCTGCGACAATCCATAATGCAAGCCGCATCTATTTCCTTCCTTTCTTGGTATACAAAATACCATGATGGCGTGAAGCACTGCCACCCGTTTCACCGTTGTCGTAAAGTGTCAGGGTGTTTACAATCATGAGTCCACGTTACCTTGGGGAGTGATTGAATGCTTAACCGCTTTTTGCTAGTTGCTATCTTGATTGGATTATCCGCTTCTTTCGGTTACGCTCAATCTAGTCCAGTTATCGGCAGTTGGTCATGCAGCCACGTCTCCCGAAGCCAGTATCCTAACCAGCGGCCTGTGAACGAAAGCTGGCAATTCACGCTTACACTGTCCTCAAACGGTGTCGCCGAAGCAACTGGTAACCATACTGCATCGAACGGGACCTTTCGGTTCTTTGCCAAAGGTAGTTGGGGAGTTAATGAAGGTGTGGTTGAGGTGCGCGGGGACATGGAGGGTGGCGCACACCAGGCTGCAGCTCGTGCGGTAGGTATGCCACCATATGCGCAGATGAGGTTTTTCGGGCTTCTTCTAAATCCGCAAACTGCGGACTATCTGTTTTGGGATAAGCAGGAGGGGAATGCCAGCACAGGCGATACTCGCAATGCGAGCGAGTGTCGTCGGATAAATTAGGGTGACGTTACTAGTCGGGTGGAAAATGTCGCGACATCGAAAACCACTGATTCTAATTTGCGTATTGTTGTGCTTGACGGCTTGCAGCAGCCTGATCGAATCCCTAGAGCCCCCTTCAGTCAAAATATCTGCACTTAGGCTTGACGACCTCAGTCTGACCCAGCAGAGCTTTGCGCTGACCTTTGCCGTTGAAAACCCAAACCCATTTCCCATCCCCGTAAAAGCCGTGGAGTACGGCGTGGGTTTGGCAGGGGAGTCTTTCGCATCGGGTTCTACTGAAGATGCTTTCACTATTCCCGCGTCAGGCGACACGGAGTTTTCCCTTACCGTCAACACCAACTTGGTGCAGACGGCTCAAGCGTTATCACAATTGTTGCTTCGGTCGAGTGCCACCAATATCGATTATGACCTAAAAGGTAACTTTCAGGTGAACCTGCCATTTGTGGACGCCATACCTTTTGATCACAAAGGTGAGGTGAAGCTGCAGAGATAGCTGGATGACTGCCTGGAATAAGCATAGTCCAAACGGGTATATGCTCATTGCTTGAACGCCGCAGATTCGACCCCAACTCCTGGGTAACGAGAAAATTCCTAGGAGAATCCTCATGACAACAGTAGTAAACGACAGTAACTTCGAATCTGAAGTGCTGAACTCGGATCAACCGGTTTTGGTAGACTTCTTTGCCGAGTGGTGTGGCCCGTGTAAGGCGTTGAGTCCTGTGATCGAAGACCTAAGGAGGTCTTTTGATGGCAAAGCTAAAGTAGTCAAGTTGGACATTGATCAAAGTCCAGCAACCGCACAAAAATATGCGATCCGCAGTGTCCCCACGCTGGTTGTTTTTAACAATGGAGAAGCCAGGGATAGCGTGGTGGGGGTGCAGTCAAAAGGTGCCCTGGAAACCTTATTGGACGCTCAAGTGGTGTAGAAAACAGGGGTCGGTTACGTGTACACACTCCCCCAAAAAGCGTGTCCGACCCCTTATTTTTGTCCCTCAAAGTTAGACCGTAGATGACATAATAAATAGGGTTGTCGCAACTCACCGACAGTACTTATGTAAGCGGAAAACCACACTTTTAGCGAACTCTTTGAAAAGAAACGAGTTCACCCATCATAGGGAAATTGTTATGTCAAAGGACTTTGCTTTTGCGTGTTGAGTAGTTAGAGTCGTACTTCATATTTTTGAAAAAGGCACACCTCTCGAAAGAGAGGGTCGCAAAACCACCGGTCTAAGGGGAAACCTACGACAGCGGAGTTGCCAAAAAGGCATCGAAATCTTTCCCGCGTTGATAGTAGCCCCTGAAGACTGAACCAGTCTTGAGGGGTTGTATGAAAGCACTGAAGTTACCCACGGCGAGTTCCACCGGCACATGGCAGCAACCACCCATGGTGCAAACGCCTTCGGAAGCAAAAGATCTTCAGGAATTACTCACACCGTGTTCCAAGTTTCCCGAGCCCATTCGACCAGTGGGTTCCAATAGTTCGGCAACCGCCTGTGTCGCTGCGACCGGTGGCACCCTCGTGGACATGTCTCATTTTGATGAGATCGTAGACATCACCGATGACACGGTGACGGTGCAAGCCGGTATGCGTCTTAACACCTTGCGAAATGCTTTGGCGGAGCATTCCTTAGAATTGGTTGGCGCTCACCAGACGGCCAATCGAACCGTGGGGGGGGCCGTCAGCAGCGTTTGTATGGGACCGTCCATGCCGGGTGAGGGGGCTATGCTGTCGTCCCATGTTGTTCGATTCAAAGTCATTACACCCCAGGGAAAAATCCTGGAAGTCAGCGATAGTCGTCCTCAACTCATGAGCGCTTATCGTCTAAGTTATGGAACTCTAGGTGTGGTGACCGAAGTGACCATGAAGGTGCGCCCCATTCAGCCGTTTAGTGTGAACTATCGGCGTTGTACCTTCGAGCAAATGGCGGTGGCTATCCCTAAGCTTGTGAATGCGCCGGTTGGACTGAAATTCAATGCCTGGCCTTTTCGTGATCATATCTATGTGGAAGTGCGTCGCTACGATTCTAGTCGCAAAGGCGGACGACGAACCGCTTGGAAATTAAAGGATTGGGGTGAGAGTGTTGTTTTACCAAAGATCGCCGACTCAGTAGGCAAGATGTTCTCCAATGGCAGAATTCGATACGGCCTCATCGATGGCCTCACCGAAGCCACGCAAAAACTCATGAATAACCCGTTGGTTCGTACCGGGAGTCAGCCTGTGCTGCATACGGGGGAACATGGTGACATGCATGACCCAGGGGTGTCTCGTTACACCACCTGGCTGTTTCCGGCTTCGTCATTCGCAAAAACATTACGGCACTATCAGTCTTTTTGTAAACGGCATTACAAAATGACAGGCTTTCGATGCGACCTCCCCACGGTGGGTTTTCGAGTGAACAGAGACAGGTCGTCTTTGTTGTCGCCCTCGTTTAACGAGCCTATGTTTGCACTCAGGCCTTCGGTTTCTAGTGCTGATCACGACTGGGAAGACTTTGTCATGGAGTTTGGCGAATTTGCGTCGAAACACCACGGTGTGCCAATTTTCAATCAAACCAAGTCGGCCAGTTCCAAGCATGTTGAAAAAGCGTTTGACACTCGACTGGAGTTCTTCCGTAAGATCCGAAGACAACTAGATCCGGAAGACCGTTTGATGAATCCGTTTTTTATGCAGTACCTGCAGTAAACCCTATTGCACCATCCAACTGGCGGTGTGGCGATGGATCGCTACACCGTACACATAGGCGAATGTCGCCAGCGCCAGGATAAACGCCATCAGGCGAACAGTCTTGGTCTTGCCTAACTTTAGCGCAAACAGTCCAAGCAGGATGTAGACCACCAGACCAACCACTTTGGCCGTTAACCACCCCTGAGGGCCGGGATATTGTGAGGTTATAACCGCCAAGGTAAGCCCTGCGGCCAAAAACACGGTGTCGACAATGTGGGGCAGAATCTTCACCGGTTTTTTTTGGAGCAGTGGTGAGTCCATTAGCATCCAGGCCCCACGAAGTGCAAATCCCGAAATGCTCAAGACGGCGCAAGCGACATGTAGGTTTTTGACTATTTCGTACATGGGTTCACTCTGCGAGTTTTCTCACAGAATAAACCTCATGGGCGTCGCCCTCAATTGCGGTCTGCTATTTGGTCTTCAGGGCAAAGGCTGCGATCAAAGTGATAATCAAACCGATGAGAAACACAGTGGCAAACATAACGAAACCATTGAACTCGGGATTGAGAAATAACCCCTGATTTGCGTCAAAGTCGGTCAGCTGCTCTGCGATGGCTTCGGCGGATTGGTCACTGTTTTCGATGCCTTGGCGATAGTACGCTGCGTAGGTCGGCAAAAAGTCCGGAGCTAGAAAGCGCATGTAGATGATGTTGAATACGCCGAACAGACCGGATGCAACCAGGTTCGTTGTGGTGCCAATGGCTACGCCTTGTCCAAATTTGAGTTCGCCACCCAATTCCTTGTCTCGCGTCTGTTTGATGGCGAAAAACACCAGGCTCATGGTCAGCACCATGATGGTGTAGCCGATTTTCTCGCCACTGTCGAAGGTTGAAGGATCGGTTCCTCGTCCAGATAACCACACCCA
>JBCCFQ010000224.1:0-6172 GCA_039029655.1 Pseudomonadota bacterium
ATTGAGTGGGCACTCCTGCTGTGTGATTTTCCTTCAGTTATTTGGCACATTTGTTTGGTTAAGTTTTCCAATCTACATGTAGACTGTAACTGGCTGATATGGCATTTCGAAATTCCTGTGCCAGTGTGTGTCTTGTTGAGAGTATTTCCAAGCTTGCCAATGACTTTCCCGGTAACGATTTTTGTCCTGGACTGTGATGTCGAGCATACACCAATGAGCCAATAGTATACTTAGGTCTGGTGGCATTTGTGGATTGACGATTGCCAGTTTGTCTATATTAAGCGATTCGGACAGTTATGGTTACGACATCATACAAGCAGTGAGGGACCGGTCCGCTGGCGAACTCAACTGGGCAGATGGCATGCTCTATCCCATCCTTCATCGCCTCGAGAAAAAAGGCCTCATTGAAAGCTATTGGGGGCAAGCGCCGGACACAGGACGGCGTCGCAAGTACTACCGTCTTAAAAAGCTTGGCGCCACAGAGTTAAAGACACAAAGAGACCTGTGGCAACGACTCAACACCATGATTCAACAACCGATTCTTCAATCATGAGTCCCCTAACCCGAAAAATAGAGGGTTGGTGCGATGAGTTACGCCAGCAACCTGGGGTGAGCGACGATTGGGTGGATGAGATCAAAGACCATTTGTACTGTGATGTCCTGGATCAAATCGAAAAAGGACAAGACGGAGAAGCAGCTTTTGTGGCAGCCACCCAACGCCTGGGAGACCAGGCGACTTTGAGTCAAGAATTCTACAAGAATCGATCCATTCTTTATCGTTTGGTTCACAAAACCCAATCTCTAAGAGCAAAAGGAGTAAATATGACCCGCAAAGGAAAAAAAGGCGCCACGATTATCGCTCATGCACTGATGTTTGCGGCAGCCATGTTGGTTTCTGCCAAGTTGCTCCAGGGCACGGAACATGGAGACACAATTCTGTATGTGTTCCTAGGCCTTTGGGTGGGTACGTCTATGCTAATGGGTGATTACCGTGAGCAAATGCGCTGTGAATGGGAGTTTCTTAAAGGTTTGTTTGGCGCAAAGAGTTAGACGGATCGGAGAGAAAACCCTGAATTAAGTCGGCCATGGACGGCCCGGCGACTTCAAACAAGCCGTGGCCATAGTTTGGAAACTCAACCCAGATGGCCTCCGACAATAGTGGTTTGGCTCGCAGGGTGGCCTCCCACAAATCGTCATTTGGTCGTATCACAAGCAAGGGCTTTTTCAAGCTTGCCAGTCTCTCTTTTAGTTCATAACGGACGACGGCTTGCGCTCCGCGCTCCCTGGCGCCTGGGCGCATCTTTTCCGCAAAGGTTCGTTTGACGCTATCAACAGACTGGCCGGGTCCCCGCCATTTAAAGGACCGGTTCCATTCAGCTTTAACAAAATCACCCGACTCATCAAAGGGTATGGGAGGCAGAGCCGCAAATCGTCGACGTTCTTCATCAGTCAGTAACGGGATAGCCGCGAGTACCATAAACCTCACGGACTCAGGCAACAGCTTCTCCAGTTCGAGGGCCACGGCCGCACCCGTGTGATAGCCCAAGAGGTCAACCCTTGTGTAGCCCAATTCGGCAATACCACGGGCAATGACTTTCGCGTAAATCTCAATGGTGTCTTCTTGTACGCCGTCGGACATACCAAACCCAGGAAGGTCGAACGCTATGACTGTGCGGTGTTCAGACATATGCTCCATGAACACTTCAAATACCTGACTGGAATTGGGAACCAGATGCAACGCGATAAGCGGTACTTGGTCTTTGGTTCTGCGCCCCGCTTGCCTGTAATGGAGCTGACCATTGCCAGCATTGACGTACCCACGTCTCACCATATTTGACTCCGCGCTCACGGTGTTGCCAATCAAAACATGAAACACAATCCCCAAAAGCCAACCGCGCGGCACACTAGATCTCATGGCGATTCGTGATAATCGTAGAATCTGAATAACTGTAAGGCTTCAACATCTCGTTGCTCGGCCGTGGCGGCGCGGGTTCAATATCTCCTGGCCAACCGACTGATTGCTCCGTGGTAACGACCGAAATTGGCCCGAGGCTTTTTAACTCGAAGGTCAGCTCTACGCCTTCAGTGGGCAAGCCATAAAAACGAACCCGTGTATACGGTCCACCCCGGGTGTTAGGCATAACAACATCATCAACAGAAACCGTGCCCAGCTCGCTTTCCAACCACAAAGAAAGAGACTCGACGCCAGCATCCGCCTTGAGTAGTACCTTAACCGACCGTCCCTCATCAGACTGACGTGCAGCCAGTGTCTCGATTCGCACACCGCTAAGTTTCGTTTTTGGCGCGTTAGTCAAGATGATGTCACTGGTGCTCCCCGGAACGAATCGAGACCACTTACCCTGTTCCACCGTACCGTTCAACACAGCACTGGTCCATGGACTCCGATCCGAGTCGGCCACCCAATAAGTATCCCCAGTCGTTTCATCAAAGGCATAAAACAACTGACTGGGACGAGGATGTAACTCATCGAACCCCTCCCCCTGCCAAGCGATCAAAATGCCGATCAGCCCAACGACTAACACCACACTGCTGCCTCGCCATGCACTACAGCATAATATGGCGGCCACTAGGCCAAGAATCAGCATGGGTAGCTGGGGTTGCCAAATACCCAAACCCAAATAAAAAGTGTACACAATGGGTGTCCAGATTAAGCACAACAAGATACTCAATAAGATGGGCCCGTAAAGCGTGTTAAACCACCCAGGCTGAATGATGGTGAGGACCACCAATGGCAACAAAGTCCAAGTAGCAATGTAACTGGCATGGGGGAGCGCGTACGTCAATACGGCGGCCAGGACCATCCATAAAACAACCGCCCCCGTTAACACGCTAGAGTCTGACAGCGGGGAACTCCGCGCCCACAAGACCACTAATAAAAGCGCAATGGCTAACACGACCGTGCGTGTCACGCTGCCAGATAAAATACCCAGACCAACCAGTAGTGCACACACCGTCAACCAGGGAACCCATGAAGTGACTTTTCTCAAAGTCGAAGCACCCCAGGTCATGAATCCCAGTAGACTTGCCGAAAAGGCCAGCAGATAGGCCTTATGTTGGTATAGGTAACCCCAGGATAGCGAATCATTGTAGCTACTGCCCTTCATACGCCAATCCACGAAAACCTGAAACAGGCTACTGGCGAATGCGATGAGCACCAACAGGGTAACAAGAGCCTGAATCGTGCCCAGTACACCAAATGCCAAAGCAGACGCTCGGAGTCGAAACACTGCCACCACCGATAGCAGCATGGTTAGGCTGAACAAACTGTACAACATGGTTGTTCCGTAGCTGACCCAGTAGCCTCCCAACACGTTAAAGTACGTCACGTCCGCCTCTTCAAAGTCCCAGTGGTCGGTGTAAGCAAAATACTGGGTTAGGGCTTTTGCTTGGCTCCCAATATGAAACAAGGAAGTATCCGACAGGATATCCGGGTTATCCATCATCGTGTGATAACGGGGGTAGTCATCGATGAAAGCGAAATTCAGTAACTTTTTACCCTGACCCAATGCAATGGTAGCGTCGGTGTCGTTGGGCATGTGTTTGTACACTTCGTAAGACAGGGAATTGGCAATGGTATGACTATTCCCTTCCCGCAACGCACGTATCAGCGACGCATTGCCAGCACTGGTTTCAAACATAAACGCGGGGCCCGCAGCGCCTCGGGCTTCTAGGTTGATGATCAGGTCGATGTCTTTTGCCAAAGGATGCTGCCTAAAGAACCCCTGAGCACCCAACAAACCCTGCTCTTCCCCGTCAGTCAATAAAAACAAGACATCGCGTTTAGGCGTCGGTCCTTCGGTAAGTGCTTTTGCTGCTTCCAAAATGGCGGCGATACCCGACGATGCATCTGCTGCGCCGGGTCCATAGGCAACAGAGTCATAGTGACTCATCACTGCAAAAGCGCCATCGCTTTCAGGAACATCCAGTAATGCCAAAATGTTTTCCACCCACGCTACTCTTGGCTGCTTACCCCACCTCGGATGTTCATAAAGCACTTTAGCTCGCTGCACGGACACTGACAGGCCTAACCTTTCGAGGTAATCCACCAGTTCGTCCCGGTGGCGCTTAATGGCCTGACTGCCAATAGGGTGACGATCCCTAGCCAAGTCGGCCACATGAGCTTTTAGCGCGGCCAAATGCCGTTCTTCCGCCGGACCCTGGGGTAGTGGTGGGGTTAAACTGGCTAAGCTAAAAAATGCCGCTATGCCGATGATGACGGCAGTCAATATTGTTTTCATTGAATCAAGAGACACGGTTTAGTTTTATGATCACGACATTATCGCAGAAAACCGGATTCCACCAAATCACCAAGTTGGATTGCCGAGGGTTGCTAATCCTGGCGATTGTTTTGGCTCTCCTAAGTATCAGTGCTTATGCTCAAACGGTAAGTAATCCATCCACAAGCGCAGAAAAACTCCTTATCTACGGCGCAAGCGGACGAATTGGCAGCATCATCGTAGATGAAGCCATTAGCCAAGGCTATCAAGTCACCGGTGTTTCTCGGGATCCAAAGAAAGTGCCCCAGAAGTCGGGCATGAATCTCGTCAAAGGAGATATCCTTGATCAACAAAGCCTGACAGAGCTGGCTCAAGAACATGACGTCATTTTGGTTTCTGTTGGGGGCAGACCGCAGGATCCTGATCCCAAGGAATACATCGCCTATAAGGCGGCCGTTAGTCTAATCCAAGTTTTAGAGAATATGGGTGATAGCGCGCCTCGAGTCATTTTCGTGGGGAACTTGTTTACTCTTGAGATAGAACCGGGTGAACTGTTACTCAATCGTGTGACGACGGATCATCGAAACTACGCTATGTTTCATGGACACCAGTATGCTTTGGAAGCATTTCTATCCAGCAATATCAATTGGACGGTTGCGTCTCCACCTAACGGTTTGCGGTTAACGGGCCGAAGTAATAACTTGGTGTACGGTGGCGATCTCGTTTTAAGAGACACCGACGGAGAGCCACTAAGTATCTCAACGGAAGACTATGCATATGCGGTGATCAAAGAAATAACCGAGAGAGAGTTTTTTCGAAAACGGTTTACCGTTGCGAGACTGCGCTAGTATCGCCCAGGCCTACGGCTCATTAGTTACTAAATCCAAGCATACACCTTGCGAATCACTTAGCTTATTGTTTTGCCCCTCGCACCATTGTGACGATACTGAAGTTGCGAGACCATCAACGCAGACTCAATTCTCGTAGCGTAATAACTGGGTTTTTGTCGCGTAGCTTCCACCAAGCATACCTTTGCCTTCTGGATTTTTTCAATCATCGACCTCTCAAGTTGACCCCTAAACTTCGACGCTTTCGATCCCTCGCCAGTCTGCCTCAGCGCCATTGCAGCATCATGAGCTTGGCCAAGACAGTCACCTATTTCTCGCATCAGCTCCCGGTGTTGTCTCAGCACTGGCCTGTCAATTTTTTCCAGAATGCGGGTTTGATACCAGTGATATTTGGCCCATTTCCTAACCGTGTGAAGCGTCTTGATTGTTTCGCGCTCCTTAGCATGCTCATAGGCTTTACGAAATCGGCGGTAAGTTATTTCGTATCCTTGAGCCACTTGTTCCGGAGAAATAGATTTGGGCCAGGTATTCATCAATGCTATGAAGTATTTGACTCTCTTTTCGCAGAATTCAGCAAGATGTTCGCTGATCCCAAATGACTCCCGATGGTGAGTGCCCATGGAGGCTGTCAGTTCCTCCACGATCGCAAAATCGCGAGCCTGACTAAGTGCCCTACCGGCATCTTTGATCGGTTGGTTGGCCAAGGCAAAACACTCGCCAATCGCCGGTCGAATTAACAATAGAAAGCCTCTAATCTTCTTGCACCTTTTCCGAAAGGAATGCACGCGAGTGGCGCTCTTGACCTCCTTATCTGTGAACTCCAAAATCGATGCTTCCGCCTGATCTTTGACAATTCGCATCAATCCAGATGTAAGTGGTTCTTCTTCTGCGAGATAAAAAGTCACTTCACTCTAAGGACACCACGCGCATGGTGGTGCACCCTCAGTAACCGTAACCACGATAGTGCACTGGCGGAGCGACCAAAAGGTATTTACTTTGCAGGAAAGCCACCAAGTCAATCAGCTCTTGAACGGTCATGGTCTCGTTGTAAAAGCGCATGACCGATTCGCCAGTCTCCGTTCGGGC
>JBCCFQ010000225.1:0-6133 GCA_039029655.1 Pseudomonadota bacterium
GCCGGGAATGATGCGTTGCGTCGTTAGAAATGGCGCTGAGTTTGCGGCCAAAAACCAGAGATTGATTCAGGACGAAACCACGGGGCTTTGCAATAATACCTGGTCATGGCGACGACTACCCGAACTGAGTTGCAAATCCTGGCCACCACGGTTGAAGGGCTCATGGATGCCGCCGCGTCTTTGAGAGAGGACACCCCAACACGAGAGTGGTTGCAGGAAATTGTCCAGCGTCAAAAATTTCGGCCTGCCGAAAACGAGGTAATAGGCTTTTGGTTTGCCCGTTTCCTAACCATTCGCAATGGCCTGTGGCCAGCGATCGACAGCGTCATTGAGGCACTCGACGGAAAAACGCTCCCTTCCAAAGAGCCCAGCGATGAAGAAATGCGTTTGTTTGTGGTGGGCTATGCAGCAGTTTGTCTTTTGGTGGGTATTGATCGACTGATGCTGTTTGGTGTCGCCAGTCACAGCGTCATTCAGAGAAAACTCAACGAGGAGTTTTTGGAGCTACGAATTCCACGGAAACAGTACACGTATGTTTTTGAGGCCTTTGTTAACGAGAAACATGCTCTGGCACTCTTAAACGCCATGAAGTTTGCCAAAAAGCACCGGAAGCGAATGTTGTCTCTGTCATCGGACCCTGATCTCGCTGTGATTGTGGAGGCCTTGCCGGAGCTCAAAAAGGCGTTGGATCCCAGTATAAAAGAGTACTTTCGTGGTGCCTGGAAGTATGTGAGTCACAAGTGGCGTCGGCTGGGCGTGGTCAGTGCCAACAATGTCCTCTCCAGTGTCACCGAGAGCGTTGGTCGGACGGCCTCGGAGTTTTATCAAACCACCAACAAACAAGTCACTCAAGACATACGTGATCTTATTATTGAATTCTTAAGACCCGGTGATGTCATCATCACCCGTCATGCTGTGGCTTTAACGAACCTATTTATGCCGGGCTTTTGGCCTCATGCGGCTTTGTACATTGGTACGCCGAGTCAAAGAGACGCGTACGGTATTGAGGTTGCAGAGGGCAAGTTGCCCCTGTGGAAAGATGACATTTGCACTCTTGAGGCGTTAAAAGATGGGGTGCGAATGCGGACTTTGGACAGTACACTGGGGGTGGATTACTTTGCGGTGCTGCGTCCACAGGTATCCAATGACATCATCGCTAAGGCTATTGAACGTGCCATCGTTCATGAGGGCAAAGGTTATAACTTCGATTTTGATTTTTTCAGTTCCGACCGATTGGTTTGTACTGAAGTGATTTATCGTGCCTATGACGGAATTGGTGGCATTGAATTTCGTTTGAGCGAGCGGGCAGGTCGCAAAACTCTATCCGCAGAGGAACTGCTGGATTTTTCCCTTGACTCCGACAGCTTTGAGCCTGTAGCTCTATTTGGTGTGGCAGGTTGTGAAAAAGAGATCGCCTTTGGCAAAAGCGTCGTGCCACTACTCTCCGCCAGCTATAGAAAGGTGGCTACATGAAAAGCGTACTCGTGCTGATTATGGGCTTGTGTGTCGCCGGTTGTGGTGACAAGCCTACCGCTAGCCAACCTCCCTTAGTGTCTGACATTAAAGATGACGAGACTGTGGTGTTTTTTAACACATCCGGGTGGCTGGACGAGGAAGAGAATGTCTGGCAACTGCCCATTCACGGCTGGATCTATGAACCCGAGGACAGTACCGCACGCAAGGCTGCGTTTCGTGTTGTTCTGGAGGAGCAGTTTGACTTAACGACAGCTCAAAACCAGGAAAACAACTTAACTGAGCGTTTAAACCTGCTCATTGCAGACAATGAACGGGGTAAGACGATAGTCATTCGTATTGGGGACCGAGTGATTGCACTGCCTAAGTCCGCTGAGAATGGTCACTTTCAAGAGACTATTTCCCTGTCAGTTGAAGACGTGGAAAAAAATGCAGATGACGGCATCGTTAGGTTTTCGGCGGTGACTGAAGCTGGCGAGGAAAGAGCATTCAAGGGGCAAATTCGCCTGGATACACCCACCGGTTTGTCCGTGATCAGTGATATCGACGACACGGTGAAAATCTCCCATGTGACGGATAAGCGCAGACTCATGGAGCAAACCTTCCTGCGAGACTTCGAAGCTGCTTCGGGTATGTCTCAGTTGTACCAGGTATTGGCTGACTCAGGAGTAGCGTTTCACTACGTGTCGTCTAGTCCATGGCAACTCTATCAACCGTTGGATGAATTTTTGGAGCAGAGCGGGTTTCCCTGGGCCACGTTTAGTCTAAAGGCGGTGCGATTCCGAGACGAAACCCTGCTGTCGCTATTCAAGAAGGGCACAGAAACCAAGCCAAAGGCAATAACCGCAATCCTTGATCGCTATCCCAACCGCCAGTTTATTTTGGTGGGTGACAGTGGGGAACAAGATCCAGAGGTGTACGCCAAACTATTGCGGGAACGTCCAAACCAGGTTATCCGGGTCCTTATTCGAAACGTGACTCAAGAAAAGAGTGACAACCAAAGATTCATGGATCTGTTTGCTGAGTTAGACCAAGGTCGTTGGCAGCTTTTTGATCATCCAAAAGGGATTGTTGGTTACGTAACTCACTAATCCATTAGCTAAGCATCGCCTCTAGAAAGTCAGAGATGTCTTGTTGTACCACTTTGGAGAGATGGTCTTTCGCCAGCCCCGCGTGTTTGGGCCCCTTGTCTTGGGCAAGCTTAAGAACACCACGGATGTCAGAGATCTCAATCTCAAAACCCAGAATGTATTGCACCAGCCGATGGAAATTCTCCTGAGAAGGGGAGAGGTTGTAGCCTGAGTCCTCGGGTTCGTTGTGGGAAGCTGTTTCAAGCAAAAGGTCCGTCAGCTTATTCTTATCTTCAAAGGCCCGCACCCGACCCTCCACGTGTACAGCAACATAGTTCCAGCCTGGATACTGTGTATCCGGATAGATGGACGGTGAGATGTAGTGGTTGGGACCATTGAAAATACAATAGATGTTTTCGCCTTTTCTAAGCTCGTCGCAGTGGGGGTTATTTCGGTCCACGTGGCCTCTTAGCGCATTATCGGTGGGGTGGTAAATTAAGGGTATCTGACTCACCAAAGGAAAATCCTTGGTTTGGGATATAACCGTGGCCAAGGGGTATTCCGCAATCACTCGACGCAGCTTACTCGGATCTGAATCCTGAAATGGTTTCAGCGGATATTTAGAAGAATACTTCATTGGTATCTCTTGTCGCGATCCAGTCCATACAATAAGCGACTGGTTGTCCAACGCAATGGTCAGAATTGCCATTAAATAGTGACTGCTTTGATTGTTTACTCATGGGGGTAGCCCGCTAGAGCTGGTGCGAGTAGAAGTATATGATTACCTTCACAGCAACTCGGATGGAGAGCAGGATGGGAAACAAGTTTTTCTATGCGATCATATTGCTTGGTGTCGGTGGTGTGGTATGGGGTCAGGAAGAGAGTGACTTGTCGGCTCGCATCGACGCTGTTTTTGCGGAGTACGATGCCCCTAATGTCCCAGGGTGCGCAGTGGGTGTTATCCACGACGGAACTTATGTTCATGCCAAGGGCTATGGTTCTGCCAACTTGGAGCATGGAATTCCCATTAGCCCAAGTTCGGTCTTTCGCATTGGCTCTGTCTCCAAACAGTTTACTGCTGCTGCTATCGCTATTTTGGCGAGTCGGGGAGAACTGGATCTGGACGCAGACGTTCGTCAATACCTCCCCGACTTACGCAAGTACGACAATCAAGTGACAATTCGGCAAATGGTCCATCACACTTCCGGTATGGGTGAATACGATCTGAGTTATGAAGTGGCGCCGGGGAGGAGCTTCCGCTTTGGCAACGAGGACTATTGGACGGTGTCGGAGTTTTATAGAGAGGTACTCAACAAGCCTTTGGCCCTGGCTCCGGGAGAACGCTTTGTCTATTCTAACATAGCGTATTTCCTACTCAGCCAAGTTGTAGAGAAGGTCAGTGGTAAGACTCTCAGAGAGTTTACGAAACAAGAAATATTCGGTCCCTTAGAGATGCAGGCGACTTTTTTCAACGACAACATAGACGGCATAGTGCCAAATAGGGCGGATGGATACCTGCCGTTGAAAGACGGTAGTTTCGAGATTTTCATGACCAACTTGGACTGGGTTGGGGACGGTGGTGTGTACACCAGCCTGAATGACTTCATCAAATGGGATCAAGCATTCATGACCAATCAGGTTCCAGGTGGTGCCGAGGTTCAGCGACTCATGGAAACCCCCGACCCTCTCACCGAAGACACCATGGAGAGTTACTTTTTGGACGAGGGTGCGGGTTATGGGTACGGCTTAGAAATTGGTAAGTACAAAGGACATAGGATCCATTTTCATACTGGTTCTTGGGTGGGATTTCGCGCGGCTTACGCTCGTTTTGCCGAGGCGGACTATTCAGCAGTTGTGATGTGCAATCGGTCGGATGTTGCCTCGGGCAGTGACAAACGTCGGGAATTATTGGACGTCGTTGTGGCAGAGTTTTCCAACGAGTAGGCGGCGCAAATCCAAACGGTGAGAAGGATGTGACGAGTAAGCAACCGACAACAACCGCCGTTGACTTGCTCGCGTCATTTTTCAATGAGGATGCAAGTGACTACCGACAGTACTTTGAATACTCGGACGGTTTGAGAATTGTCGATTTCGAGATCTATGCCGTTGGTACGGAAAGCACGATAGCTCGCTATTCGGGGCGGGAGGAACCATGGTATGTGGTGAATAACCTCTTGCGGATTACTACTGAAGATGGATTTGAAGGTCTTTCCGGCGTGAATACGTACTACCATGGTGGCTTTAGCGATAAACACTTAGTCAAGTTACGAGATGTGATGGCCGAAGTTGTTCAGCTCAACACCATGGATCCGACAGAGGTTTCATCAATATTGAAGGAACAAGCTGGGTTTGCTGACGAAGTGGTTGCAAGTGTTGATATCGCCCTTTGGGACCTAGCTGCGCGAAAGGCGAATCAGCCCCTGTACAAATTCTTTGGCGCCAAACGCGATGTCATAGAAACCTACGCCAGCCTTCCTGTGTACGATTCCCTAGGTGAGTACATGGACACGGTTAGAGAGTATGCGAGTCTCGGCTACAAAAAGTTCAAATATCACATGTGGGGTGCAATTGAAGAAGATCTTCGATTGGTGGAGGCGACCCAGCATGAATTCAGAAACTCTGATTACCGCTTTATGGTGGATCTTGAGGGGGTTTATGACTTTGACGATGCCATGCGTTTGGGCGAGCAGATGGACCAAGGCTTATTTTTTTGGTTTGAAGCGCCGGTAAAGGATGAACTGCTTGATGAATGTGCGGCTCTAAGGAAGAAGCTTGGAGTGCAAATCGTTCCTGCGGGCTATACGTCCTATACGCCGGAATTTATCCAACAAGGGATTGACGCAGACGCATGGGACGCGGGCAGGTTCGACTCCACGGTGATTGGTGGAATCTCTCACGCACTGACTCTACTGACCATCGCAAACAATGGCGGTTTGCCCATAGACATTCAAAGCTGGGATCACACCTTGGGTCAGTTAGCTAATCTCCATCTCATGCTTGCCAATGATCGAAGCCAATACTTTGAGACGCCGCTACCCAGGTCGGCCTTCCAGTTCGGGATGAAACAAGGCATCACGTTTGATAACGGCCGGGCTGTTGCCCCAAAAAGACCAGGTTTGGGCATCGAAGTGGATTGGGATGAGTTGGCAACCGCTGCGTATTACGATGCCTGCAACAAGCAGTTCTAGCTGACAAAATCGCTGTCACAAGGCCGCCGCCCCTGTGCGCACCCCGCCCCCCAAAGCCATTTGAAGTGATTTGTACGTAGTATTACATAATGGATTGAAAAAAAAGCAAAACTTTGACAACCTTTAGATCAACCAGCGAACTCAAAGATGCCAATATTAGCCGGGTCCCGCGGTTGACCGTGGGGTAGCGACTGAGCACTGCTTCACAGAATTCACTGGGCCAGAGCAATAGACTGAAACCTGGGTTCTTTAATAAGAATAATCATAGGGAAGTGACACAATGATCGGTCGCAGCGTACGTACTTTTCCAACCCTCTTATGCCTTGTGTTTCTGGCCGCCTGCGGCGGCGGGGGTGGGGATAGTTCGCCTCCCACTACGCCACCGCCACCACCACCAACAAC
>JBCCFQ010000226.1:0-6123 GCA_039029655.1 Pseudomonadota bacterium
AACGAGTGGGCCCCAATACCATGCGTGAAATGATGAATGTTGCTGCCCAGGTTCTCCGGATTCACATGCAACGACCATTTACGGTGATCAACCCAGAAACCCTATGTAATGTTACTCCAAGTAGCGTCAGTCGAGTTTGATCTTCATTCCACAATTCAACCCCGAGATTGAGAAAGGGATTTGGGAAGGTCTTGCCTTCCAAGCGCTCAACGCGAATATGGTGTCTTACTTGTCCTCGCCTCATAGGTTCGGAAAAGACAACATATAGGCGCAGAGTATTGGCCGGTATCTGGCTTGCCGCAGGTACTACCGACACGGAAATCGGCCCCTGATCTTTCGCAAGAGACCCACCAGCTATGGATAAGAACAACGCGGCGATTGCGCCCTGCCGCATTACTCTGATCCAACCGACATCAGTCATACTCGACCGGAGGAGCTGACTTGTAGCCAAATGGGTCCGGCCCATCTGCCCAGTTCATCTCGACAATATGGTCAGCACGATCGAAGAAAAACGGAAGTGGTAACGTATGGAGTTGGATATTTCGCGAGTCTTCCGGGCTTTGACGAATGGTGATAGCCCATTGGTCGCCCAATATGTCCAGATGCTGTGTTCCGCTCATAGGCATCGGATACTGTAAAACACCGCTAACCGAGAAAACTGGCCCGACTCCCTCACCATGTGGCATTTCGTCGGCCCCTGCTATCGCTTGCAACGGAATTTGTGCTGCACTTCGATTGGTGTTGGTGACGATTACGTTGTCTGACTTGTCCATCATGTTGACGTAGCTAACGATATCGATCGGCGTATTGCCAAACCCCATTTCTCCGATCATTTGCCCGCGAACTTTCGCACCATCTACTAACTCGCTCAGTGGAAGTCGCACTATGGGCGTGCACGCGTAGATTGCTATTAAAGTCGGCTCACCATCCAGCTCGGCTATTGTCTGCGTGATAATTGGAGCGCGGGTCTCATACTGCGCGTGTACCGCGTGCCATATCTCAATAGATGACACACCAACTTGATTGTTGAAAGGATAAGTCATGCGACGGAGCTTAGAGCTGAACTCTTCATTCGAGATTCCGGCGACGAAAATCTCACCATTGAAATAGTCGATATCGGTTACCGCAAGTCTGCGTTGCGATTGGCCAAACTCAAACGTCCCCGTGTTTGGAACCAGACCAACAGATTGAGCGGTGTGCCTCACACTATCTAGGTGCACGACCTCGACTTTGCCGTCATTGACCTTGAGAATGAAGGCGTCAGGATTCGGCCCATGACCTTTGTGCGCGGATATGAACACCTGCATTGAGGACTGATGAATGACCATGTCGTTGATGCTAATTTCGTCCGCATGCGTCCTGAGCACATCTGCAATTTCGCGATCCAAGCGTTCAATGATCGTGCGACCTTCAAATGTCTGCGCTCGACCCAGTTGATAGCCAGATTGGTCATCCAACTGAGTGTCTGTTAGTTCGAAAGCATGAACTTTCCCAGCAATGCTGTCGCCAACAAACAACACATCATCACGACCGAATGCGAGTGCGCCGGCGGACATCAATGCAGAGTGACTAGTTACGCCGTTACCGGGTGCGGTCTGCTTAGAAATGTGGACCGTCGAGTCAAAGGCTTGTTGATCTAACGGTTGCGAACTGCATGCGCTCACACTGAGTAATATGAGGATGCTGCTTGCGGCTATTCTGCGATTCATACCCAACACGTTTGCTCCTTTAGAAATGAAAGCTATCGAACACCGCCGAAGCGAATGCCAGATAGTTCTGAGATCTGTTTTTTCCAGGTTGTGAGGTCGTTGATACTGAGCTTTGATAGATCATCATGCCCACACGCTCTGGCTAACACCTGCATCAACTCTACGGATGCACCGAAGAACCGAGACAGTCGCTGCGCTCCGACTTCGACATCAAGCCTTTTACGGAGCTCTGGTTTTTGGGTCGCGACACCAACAGGGCAGTTGTTGGAATTACACATTCGAGCGGCAATACAACCAACTGCTTGCATGGCCGAGTTGGATACGGCTACGGCATCAGCACCAAGGGCCATGGCCTTGACGAAGTCCTCTGCAACCCGCAGTCCACCGGTGATTACCAGTGAAACGTCGGCACCCGCTTTTGCATCAAGGTGTTTCCGCGCACGAGCCAAAGCAGGGATGGTTGGAACGGAAATATGATTACGAAAGATGAGTGGCGCAGCACCGGTTCCACCACCACGCCCATCGAGAATGATGTAGTCCGCGCTGGCTTCTAACGCGAAATCGATATCGGCCTCGATGTGATTGGCTGACAACTTGAAACCGATTGGAATACCGCCTGAGCGTTCGCGGACTTCATCAGCGAGGTTCTTGAAGTCAGCGGGCGTGACCAAATCAGAAAACGTAGAGGGTGAGATCGCGGCCTGCCCCGGCTCAAGACCTCTGACCTCGGCGATTTTGCCCTGGACCTTCTCGCCAGGAAGGTGACCACCCGTGCCAGTTTTTGCGCCTTGCCCGCCTTTGAAATGAAAGGCCTGCACATTCTCAACTAACTCAGGCTTCCACCCAAATTTTGCTGAAGCAAGTTCGTAAAAGTAGCGAGTGTTCTCAGCACGCTCTTCCGGTAGCATGCCGCCCTCACCAGAACATATTCCGGTGCCTGCAAGTTCAGCACCACGTGCGAGGGCGGTTTTGGCTTCTTCGGACAGCGCACCATAGCTCATGTCGGAAACAAACAAAGGGATATCGAGTTTGAGTGGCTTCTTTGCTCTCGGTCCGATGACCACGGAAGTCGAAACTGGGTGATCGTCCAGCAAGGGTTTAGTGGCCATTTGTACAGCCAGAATTTGAATGTCATCCCAGTGAGGTAAGTCTTTACGAGGCACTCCCATAGACCCCATTTCACCGTGATGTCCGAGCTTCGAGAGGCCATGTTTTGCCAGATCGTGAATTCTGGCCACTGTAGGTTCCTCGGGGGTTGGTGCTGCTTGTGGCGTACTGGACGACTGTTTCGGCGCCGGTGCTTCGTCACCTGGGTTCAGATCACCCAAGGCTGCATGACTACCGTCGCAAAACGGAGCCCCGGCACTGGCCTTACACTGGCAAAGTGCCGCAGTTTCCTTTGTTTCCGCCGTAAACTGCATCGGTGTAATTCCGGTACCAACGTGCGAGCCGTCACAAAATGGTTGGTTGGTCGACTTTCCGCAACGACACCAGTAATAATCTTTGCCTTTTTCCAACTCTACTTTTTTCGGAAATTTTGCCGCGATGATCGGCATTCTTTTATCGCTCATGGCTTACCTCTCGCAGCGCATCAGGAACTTTGTTCGTTGCTAAGTAAGGCTGCTGTGCTAAGGGTCGCAGCAAGAAACCCGCATCCTGAAACAGTCGTCCCTGTACCACGTCTACTTCAACACGCTGAGCAAACGAGTAAACAAGCCGCGCGGCTTTCAGATGTAGAAGCCCCCATACAACGCAAAATAGGGCAGCAATTTTATGAGTCTGTCGCGCCATTACCGGCCCTCTATTTTTCGCTTCGATCATGTGCCGCTGAGAAATTGACTTCCGGTCCGAAGGGGACAACACCGGAGGGATTGATAGAGTTGTGGCTAACGTAATAGTGACGCTTGATATGTTCCAGGTTGACCGTGTCAGCGACGCCGGGGTGCTGATACAAATCACGCACGAATCCCATCAGGTTGGGATAGTCCGCAATGCGACGCACATTGCATTTGAAATGCCCAACGTAGACGGCATCAAATCGAATCAACGTGGTGAACAGGCGCCAATCGGCTTCGGTGATATCGCCGCCTGTGAGATAGCGCTGTTTGGATAATGTCTGCTCTATCCAATCTAGGGATTCAAACAGCGGAACCAACGCCTCCTCATACGCTTGCTGTGTTGTTGCAAACCCAGCTTTGTACACTCCGTTGTTGACCGTCGTGTAAATCCGATCATTGATACCATCGATTTCTTTGTGCTTGTTCTGCGGGTAGTAGTCACCGGCTTTCGCACCAACGTCATCAAACGCTGAGTTCATCATGCGAATGATGTCAGCGGATTCGTTCGAGACAATTGTTCTTTTCTGCGTATCCCATAGAACAGGGACCGTCACGCGTCCTGAATACTTCGGATCGGCTGCGGTGTATACCTGATGGAGAAAATCGGCGTCGCAATGAGGGTCGGGAATGACACCATGATCGTCAGCAAACGTCCAACCATTTTCAGCCATGTGCCAATGCACGACGGACAGTGAAATCGACGCTTCGAGCCCTTTCAGCTTTCTAAAAATTAGAGTTCTGTGCGCCCATGGACACGCAAGCGACACGTAAAGGTGATAGCGCCCTACTTCAGCCTTAAAACCACCATTACCCGTTGGTCCCGCGGTCCCATCCCGGGTGATCCAATGTCGGAAGGACGATGCTTTTCTGACGTACCGACCGCCCTGAGACTTTGTGTTATACCATCGATCAACCCAACGACCGTCCTGCAAAAGGCCCATATGTCTGCAACTCCTTCAACGAACCGGCACTCTAACAAATACTAATATCTAGTAGTAAGGGAAATAAGTAGAACCATATGTGCTAATATTTCGCACAAATGAGCCGATATGAAGAAATCGAAACCTTTGTCCAGGTGGTAGACGCGGGATCCATCACCGCTGCGGCTGACCGAATCCGTGTGGCCAAATCAGCGGTTAGTCGCAGAATCAAAGAGCTTGAAAAACGATTAGGTGTTCAGCTGCTGCACAGGTCAAGCCGCAATCAGACGCTCACGGACACGGGGCAGGCACTGTATGACCGGTCGGTGGAATTGCTCCAGGACTGGGTAGAGACGGAAGCGGTAGCCAGCTCCTCCACTATGAATCTTGCAGGGAAACTAAAGCTATCGACCCCGCTATCTTTTGGTAATGCACACTTGAGTCCCGCCATTCTGGACTTCATGCGTCTGCACCCGGATGTGCAAGTCGATGTCGACTTTACAGACCGCTCTGTCGACCTGGTTGCGGAAGGATTTGATCTGACCATTCGCATTGGAAATCTTTCCGACTCTTCGTTGATTGCCAGAAAACTTGCGTCAGTCTGTATGGTCGTGGTCGGAAGTCCAGACCTTGTCAAACGCCAAAGGCGATTGGAACATCCAGATGATCTGTTAGATTTTGAGGAATGTGTGTACGGCCACCGAAAGACATCGAGCTGGTACTACAAAGACATGCATGGAGTCGAGGGTAGTCTCAACCTTAAACCGAGACTGTTCACCACCAGCGGAGAATTCCTGAGAGACGCAACGGTAGCGGGCGAAGGCATACTTAGAATACCGCGCTTTATCGTCTACGAGAATCTGAAAGACGGGTCACTTGTCGAGCTGCTGCCTGACTACGATTGGGGCGACCTGCCACTCAGCGCAATATACCCGCCAACAAAACACCTGTCTCCTCGAGTTCGGGCGTTCATCGACTTCTTGGTAGAACGATTTAGGGGCACACCGTATTGGGACTTGGCAATTCGCTGACACACATGAACTACGCGAATTAACTCTTGAACAAAAACACGTCCAAGTCTTTGGTACCTTACTCCGATAATGAAGCTTGTTTCGAACTGACTCGCGAACAGGCTTCTTAATACCGGAAACTGCTTGGTTGCTCATAATAGAGTTCTGAACTTTGAACGCAACTTTCCTGGCTCAAATACATCAATTTAGTTAACAGACTTTCAGCAAAGATTTGAATCAGACATAGAAAAACGGGAATCTAGATTCCCCCATAAAATAAAGTTCCGAACAGAGCGATTTGCTTCGGGATTGCGAAATTGTGGTGAGTCGCTACCGGCGCCAGCTCAACAATCAATTCCCCCGTCCTATCGCTCTTTCCGCGGCTGCGACATCAAATGTAGTCCTTACAAAAAATGCTCTTTGAATATCGGTTGCATTTCGTACGAATACCACTTGTTCAAACAAGTCGGGTGGCAAGTTGGCAAGTATAAACTCTCGTTGTTTACTGGTCATGCGACGAATCGGGAGCGATGACATCGCGATGTCTGAGTAACAAATTGTCTGCAAGCATTCTGTAAGCACGCTATTACGTTCCAATGAAAATGCAGAATACAAAGTGGAATCAATCTGTTTTACGGTATTTTCC
>JBCCFQ010000227.1:0-6116 GCA_039029655.1 Pseudomonadota bacterium
GGTCTGTCCTCCGTGGTTCGCTTTTGATAGTGTGGTAGGTACCACCGGCCGAGACATAAGTCAGGACGTAACTTCACATCACACGCAAAGTGGTCGGTTGTTATGGGCTATCATAAGTGAGGTTACTGGATGCAATTGTTTGCACGGCGGCTGTAGGTCAACCATGAACTTCTGCCAGAGCTATACGTTGTGTTGCATCCCTAGCGCAGCCCAGTCTGCACAGCTGCACAACTAGCTTTGCCCAGTACCAAGCAGCCGTCTAATCGCAATGGCTAACTTATACGCACTAGTGCATACTACCAAAATGAACCAACAATCAAATGCCGCTACAGGAGCATGACTGCAGCCGCAATGCAGCATGAATATAGTGCTTGCAATGATGCTATGTTACTGGTGGTTGCTGTGGTGCTCTGATTCCCGGCCACAGATCCTGTTTTGGCTCGATGTGTCTATCTAGGCCAGCACACTCTTTGGTGAGTGCCTGTTCAAAGTCGGCTTCGTTGGCAAAGCGTCGTTTTTTCACTGTTCCAACCTCTGTCTCAATAGTCTTTTGGCTCTATGTAACTGAGCTTTGCAGGTACCCACTGCAACACCCAACATGTCTGCCACTTCGTCGTGCTGATAACCATGAATCATGTGTAACACAAACACGTGTCTTGCACCTTCCGGCAGCGTATTGATGGCTGCGTTTAGGTCGACGTCGTCACCATCACCCGCGGTCATTTTCGGCGGATCGTTCTCCATGTCGGTGGCGATGACTTCTAGATGATGTTGTTGACGCTTTTCGCGTCTTTTGAAAGACAACACCTCATTCACTGCGATTCGGTGTAACCAGGTGCTGAAACTTGAGCGGCCTTCGAACGAGCCAAGTTTCTTCCATGCTTGTATGAACGCTTGCTGGGCACAGTCTGCCGCCAAGGCTTCATTGGCGGTCATCCGGATGCACAATCCATGGATACGACCAATGTTGCGTCGGTACAGTTCCTCAAAGGACCTCGAATCCCCAGATTGGGCGCCCTGAATCAGTTCTCGATCTTGGATCTGGGATTCTGGCGCTTCAATCACTGTCAAATCCGGTGTTTGGCAAAGTGCAGCACTCACAGTTATCGGTTAAACGCTTCATTTTACAGTCACTTGTTGGACTGCTGAGGGTACCGATTGGTTTAAACGTTGGTGCCTTAAGTTAGCCCAATTGCTCCAAAATAGGCGGTTTTTAGCCGAATACGGGCCATTTATGTTGAATTAGAGCAATCGCGGGGTGGATAGATGCCTATAGGTCGAAGGAGATTCCTTGGGCTAAGGGCAGGTCGTCTCCCCAATTGATGGTGTTGGTTTGCCGGCGCATATAGGCCTTCCACGCATCAGATCCGGCTTCGCGTCCGCCACCGGTTTCCTTTTCACCACCAAAGGCCCCACCAATTTCGGCCCCCGAAGTGCCGATATTGACATTGGCGATACCACAGTCACTACCCACACTGGATAAGAAGCGCTCCGCGTGTTTTACGTTGTCGGTGAAAATGGCAGAAGAGAGTCCCTGAACCACACCGTTATGAAGCTCAAGAGCTTCGTCCAACGTTTTGTAGGGGATGAGGTAAAGAATCGGGGCGAAGGTTTCATCTTGTACCACTTGCCAATCATTTTGCGCTTTAATGATGGTGGGCTCTACGAAAAAGCCTGGTCCATCTTTGGCAGCGCCACCACAGAGTACATCACCACCCGAAGCGCGGGCACGCTCAACGGCGTCCAAAAACCGTTGTCGGGAAGCCTCATCAATCAAGGGTCCCATGAGGGTGTTTTCATCTCGCGGGTCACCGATGCGCACTTGTCCATAGGCTTTTACAAGACGGGCACTCAGTTCATCCATATGTGACTCATGAACCAGTAAACGACGCGTGGTGGTGCAACGTTGTCCTGCAGTGCCAACCGAACCAAACACTGTCGCAGGGACTACGAGATCTAGGTTGGCGTGTTCATCAACAATAATGGCGTTATTGCCACCCAGCTCCAACAGGCTCTTGCCCATGCGGCCCGCTACCCGTTCGCCCACTTGTCGTCCCACGGCACAAGAACCGGTGAAGGAAACTAAGTCGATACGAGGATCGTCTACAAAACCTGGGGCCAGCTGGTTGTCGGCGTCGATAAAGATCTGGAAGATTCCGGGATAGCCGGCAGCTTCCAAGGCGTCGTTACAGATGTGCTGAACGGCCAAACTACACAGAGGTGTTTTGGGAGAGGGTTTCCAAATGGTGACGTTGCCGCAAACGGCGGAAATAAATGCATTCCAGGACCACACTGCCACTGGGAAGTTAAACGCGGAAATCACACCAACCAGACCCAATGGATGCCATTGTTCATACATGCGGTGGGCGGGGCGTTCCGAGTGCATGGTGTTGCCATACATCATGCGGGACAAACCCACGGCAAAGTCACCGATGTCGATCATCTCTTGGACCTCGCCATCACCCTCGGCTTTGATCTTGCCCATTTCCAGCGCAACCAGGCTACCTAAGGCATCTTTGTGGGCCCGGAGGTTGTCGTTTACTAGGCGAACCGCCTGACCGCGCTCTGGGGCTGGAACCTTACGCCATTCTTTAAAAACAGACCGGGACTCATTGATAATGCGCTCATAATCATTTTTTGTAGCTCCTGGGATAGTGGCGATGACTTCCCCGTTAGCCGGATTAATGGTTTCCAATTTGGGTCCAGTTTGGTCTTTAGACCAGCCTGACTCACTTGACCAGGCACCGCTAAGCCCTTGTGAAAGTTTGAGTTTTTCCAAAATGTCCTGCATGAGCCGTCTCCCGTCTCGGTGCACATTGAAATAGGTGGCGCGCATTGTGCCTGGTGCAGCTAATGCTTACCAGTGCCAAAGAACTTGGTCCTGTCATAGGCACTGTGTAGCATTGCACAAATGACAAGAAGCAGAGCCACTAGCGACTGGCACCCAGCCAGCTGGCAAAACAAAAAAGCAGCTCAACAACCCAATTACCCCGATGGCCAAGCGCTAGAATCGGCTGTGTCCCAATTGAGTCGGTTACCCCCCTTGGTAACCTCTGGGGAAATTGAGAAATTCAAAAGCCAAATCGCCGAAGCTCAACGCCGGGAACGATTTGTGCTTCAAGGTGGCGATTGCGCCGAGAGCTTTCACGAGTGCACGTCGGAGAACATCACCAAGACCTTGAAGATTTTGCTGCAGATGAGTGTGGTCATGCTGCATGGCTTTCGCAAGCGCGTGGTGCGTGTGGGTCGTTTGGCAGGTCAATATGCCAAACCGCGATCGGCGGATACTGAAACCAGGGATGGTGTGACTTTGCCTAGTTATCGAGGCGACTTGGTGAATGGACCAGAATTTACCGAGGCGGCTCGAATCCCAGATCCACAGCTCCTGTTGCGTGGCTACGAACGGGCGGCGCTTACCCTGAATTATGTGCGTTCCCTGGTGGATGGTGGATTTGCTGATTTGCACCATCCTGAATATTGGGATCTCGATTTTATGAAACATTCTCCGTGGGAGGAGGAGTATCAAAAAATCATCGCCGATATCACTGAGTCCCTTCAGTTTGTGGAAACGGTTTCGGGAAGACCTGTAAGCCGCGGTGAACGGGCAGACTTCTTCACCAGTCACGAGGGCTTGCACTTGCCCTATGAGCAGGCGCAAACCCGATATCTCCAGCGCCGAGGCGGTTGGTACAACTTGTCCACCCATTTTCCCTGGATTGGTATGCGTACCGCCGAACTGGATGGCGCCCATGTGGAATTTTTTCGAGGCATTGCCAATCCCATGGGGATCAAAATTGGTCCGGGGATGGATAGAGAATGGTTGCAGAATCTACTGAATGCATTAAATCTCAACAACGAACCGGGCCGAATCGTGTTGATCCATCGTTTTGGCGCCAAACGCATTGAAGAGTGTTTGCCGCCTTTGATTGATGCGGTTAGAGACAATGGGTCGTTGGTCATGTGGAGTTGCGATCCCATGCATGGCAATACGGAAAGCACACCACAGGGTTACAAAACAAGACGATTCGAAAACATTGCAAAAGAATTAGAGAAAGCATTTCGCGTTCATCAAGCCATGGGCTCTTATCTCGGTGGCGTTCACTTTGAGTTGACGGGAGAGAACGTGACGGAGTGTACAGGGGGCGCTCGTGGTTTAACCGACAGTGATTTGGCACGGGCGTACCGCTCCACGGTGGACCCCAGACTGAATTACGAGCAGGCCATGGAGTTGACCATGCGAATCGTTGGCAAGGGCGTCGACAAACAAAAATAACAAATGTGTGGCCGGTCATTGGGGTGACCAATCGAGCCAGGCACATCGTTGGTGCAACAACAATCCTAGAAATGACCTCTAAAGGGGAGATACGTTTATGAGTATGATGTCTGAGTTTAAAGAGTTTGCCATGCGTGGCAATGTGATGGATATGGCCGTGGGTATCATTATCGGTGGCGCGTTTGGCAAAATTGTGTCGTCGTTTGTCAGCGACGTAATGATGCCTCCAATAGGTATTTTGATGGGAGGTGTAGACTTCACCGATCTCAAAGTCACACTTCAGGAAGCCAGTGAAGGTGTTGAAGCGGTGACGCTAAACTGGGGCAGTTTTGTACAATCCGCAGTGGATTTCATCATTGTAGCGTTTGCTATTTTCATGATGATCAAAGCCATGAACTCTCTGAAGAAAAAGGAAGAGGAAGCACCAGCGGCACCACCTAAGCCTTCCAATGAAGAAGTCTTGCTCACCGAGATCCGTGACGCGCTCAAGAGTCAGTAACAGTCCATAGAGTTGGTGAAAAAGCCCGGCGCTGATGCCGGGCTTTTTTATTTGCTAGAATCCCGTCGGCGATAGTCAAAAGATCTGAGGATACCCCATGCATTACGACCATATTGAAGTGCCCAAGGACGGTGAGGTCATTACGGCCAATCGAGACTTCAGCTTAAATGTGCCGGATTTTCCCATCGTCCCTTTTATCGAAGGGGACGGTATCGGTATCGATGTGACCCCGGTGATGCTCAAGGTCGTAGATGCGGCGGTTGAAAAGGCTTACGCCGGTAAAAAGGCCATTCATTGGATGGAGGTCTATGCAGGGGGTAAGGCCACCACCATTTACGAAGAAGGGGCATGGTTGCCTGACGAGACGGTGCATGCACTGCGGGAATTCATTGTCAGCATCAAAGGACCGCTGGCAACACCGGTAGGCGGCGGTATGCGGTCTTTGAATGTTGCCATTCGACAGTCTTTAGATTTGTACTCCTGTGTTCGGCCCATTCGTAATTTCGATGGCATACGCTCTCCCATGAAAGAGTCTGAGTATGTGGACATGGTGGTGTTTCGGGAGAACACTGAGGACATCTATGCGGGTATCGAATGGGCTGCCGGGACTGAAGACGTGCACAAAGTCATCACCTTTTTGCAGCAAGAAATGGGAGTGAACAAGATTCGTTTCCCATCAAGCTCAGGCATTGGTGTAAAGCCGGTTTCAAGAGAAGGCTCGGAGCGCCTTGTCCGTAAGGCCATAAACTATGCCATCGAGAATGACCGCGTCAGTGTGTCCTTGGTTCACAAGGGCAACATCATGAAATTCACCGAAGGTGCGTTTCGTAATTGGGGTTATGAAGTTGCCCGGGAAGAGTTTGGTGCTGAACCCATTGATGGTGGGCCCTGGTGCAAGTTCAAAAATCCCAGAACCGGTCATGACATCGTGGTGAAAGACATTATTGCGGATAACTTCCTGCAACAAATTCTCTTACGGCCGGAAGAATACGACGTGATTGCCACACTAAACCTGAATGGAGATTACATTTCAGATGCGTTGGCGGCACAAGTGGGTGGCATTGGTATCTCCCCGGGGGGCAATATTGGTGATGCCGTGGCCGTGTTCGAGGCCACTCACGGTACCGCACCCGGTTATGCCGGAAAGGATAGGGTAAATCCAGGTTCCATTGTCTTGTCTGCCGAGATGATGTTGCGATACATGGGTTGGAACGAAGCGGCGGACTTGGTCCTTAAGGGCGTTCGAAACAGCATCGCTGCCAAGGAGCTTACCTTTGATTTGGCTATGTTGGCCAAGGCCATCACTGTGCCAAAACGAGATTTGGCGGCGAAGAAAACCGTGGA
>JBCCFQ010000228.1:0-6111 GCA_039029655.1 Pseudomonadota bacterium
GGATAGCGTGTTTGATGGGTGTCCGGCTGGTGCCCACATCGGAGGCTAAATGTTCCTCCTTGAGCTGGTAACCAGGTTCATAAAGGCCGGTCATGATGCGTTTTTTGATGATGTTGTATGCGAGTTCTGTGGCGTTACTCATTCAGGATACCGTTGACGGTGCGGGAGATGTTTCCCCATGGTCTTGTATACCATGAATCAATTTGACAAGTAACTCAGACTTCAATTTCGCGTGTCTGGCACAAGCCCAGAGGTTTTCCTGTTCTTGGGGGTCCGATTCTAAATCATATAGTTCACCCCACGGTTGTCCTTGCCAAACGCTTAGGCGCCACCGATGGTCTACGTAGGTGTGAACAGACAAAATATCGTCAAAGCCAAGATAAACAAATTGGTTGGTGTGTTCCACTAGAGCATAGTCTCGTTGGGATACGTCCTGTGCAAGCAAGTCAATACCCTGCATCCCATTGTAGGGCTGGAGTCCTGCACGACTTAGAATGGTTGCGGGTACGTCAAGAGTAGACGCCAGGGCTTCACGCTGACCTTGATTGTGATTTTGTAATGGATCAAGCCAAACAAAGGGTGTGCGAATCAAACTCTGGTATTGAAAGGGCCCCTTAAGAAATAGCCCGTGGTCACCTAAGTAGTCTCCGTGGTCGGTGATAAAACAGACCACCGTATTGCTTGCCAGATTCAAGTCTTCCAGTCGAGCCAGCACCTGGCCCATCGCATCGTCCACCATCGCAATTTGCCCAAAAGTCTTGGCAGTGATCTCTCTTGCTTGAGCTTTGCTGGCCACAAACTGGTGGCTAAAGCGCTCCGGGGCATGCCCTGATTCAAATTGTTGCCAGATGTGCTTTAACGGCGGTATGGCGTCCTGGCTGGGTGGCTTAAAGGTTGACGGAAGGGTGATGCTTTCCGGGTCAAACATATCCCAATATTTACCGGGTGGTGTGAATGGGTGATGTGGGTCGGGGAACGAGCATTGTATAAAAAACGGTTTACTGGAATGGGCGTATTCTGAAAGCAAGTCACAGGTTCGTTCCGCCACAAAAGTGGTTGGATAAAGTTCCGCTGGTATTGTTGGTTTATACAATTGTGGGACATCCAGGGCTGGCGCAGTTTCTTCCAGCGTAAACCCTGCTCGTTTTTTTTCTTCTAACCAGTGTAAGTAGTGTCCCGCCACTTTGTCGCCATGACCTAAGCAAAACTCCACGGTATCGAAACCGTAGTAGGGGCGTGGTGTCTCCAGTGGTGCATCGGCGTTTTTCCAAAGCTGAATTCGTTCAGAGAGGTAGTCGTCGGGTCCAAAACGACTTCGCTTGGCTTCTGAAAGTTCCAATGATGGTTGGTGCTTGTTTGGATCGACCGATATCTGAGGCGCGTGGGACTTTTCTGAGGATTGGCCTTGCAAATGTGATTTGCCGATCAACGTTGTTTGATACCCGGCGTCCCTGAGTAAGTCCACAAAGGTCACACTGTCTCGATCCAAGGGAATGCCATTAAAGCGGACACCGTGAAGGCTGGGCATTCGCCCTGTCATCAACGATGCGCGGTTGCTCATGCAGGATGGGGAGGCTGTGTAACATCGCGTCCACCAACTGCCTTGGTTTGCCAGCCGATCTAAATTGGGCGTTCGAATCTGGGCGTTGCCCGCAAACCCATAATGGTCCGCCCGCTGTTGATCGGTCACGAAAAATAGAAAGTTTGGTCTCTCAGCCATACCTGCGTGATTGTGGTTGTTTCCCTAATAGCATGCCAGATTTGATGACATTGTGTCCAAAATAGATGAATAATAGTTCTAGTCGTTATATAAAACAATATCTTATGATAATTATGGATCAAAAAGCTTGGATTTTGTATCCAATTTAGTGATAAGCTCTCGGTTATCAGTACCAGCCTAAGACTTGGTCGTGTCTGACCTGGGCTCTGAACCAAGGGGGATTTTTATGAGAACCATCGCGAAGTTACTGGCTTTATTTGTTGTGGCGGTGCCGTTAACCGCCCAGGCTCAACTAGAAGAAATCATTGTTACCGCACAAAAGCGTGTGGAGAGTCAGCAGGATGTGCCTATCGCTATTCAGGTTGTGGCGGGGGACGAAATGAATCGCTTGGGTGTGCAGGATGCAGGTGACATCACTGGCTTGTTTGCCAATGTGAACACCAATGCAGCCAATGAACTGAACAACGGTTTTACCATTCGCGGGGTGGGTACCAATAACTTCCACGGCAACGTGGCTCGTGCCGTCGGGGTGTATCAAGATGAAGTATCCCGAGGGACCCCTTTCTCTGGTGTCCTGGGTGTTTATGATATGGAGCGGGTTGAGCTACTTCGTGGACCTCAGAACACACTGTTTGGACGCAACACCACGGGTGGTGCGATTAACTACATTTCAAAGAAACCCTCTTTGGATGGTGGTTACGATGGATACGCCATTGGAACAATCGGTGAGCATGGGCAACAAGATCTCGAAGGTGCCATCGGCATCGGTGTAAGCGATACGTTTGGGATTCGTTTCTCTGGCCAATCTATTCGCAGAGATGGCTTGTTTACCAATATTGCGCCTGGGCGCGAGGGCGAGTTACTGGGTGAAAGAGATCGTATTTCATTTCGAGCCCAAGCACTGTTTGCGCCATCTGATTCCACCGAGGTTTTGTTGAGTTTCTCTACTGCGCAAAGCAACGGCACCAATATTGGCAACCGCGCCATCGGTCAGCGGGACCCTAACGATCCGGGGCAGCCTTGCCCTGACTTGCCAAATCTGGGTGGAACCTCTGCCTATGAAGGTGCATCCAATTGTGTCACCAGTTTCGGAGAGAATCCCTCCACAGACGACTGGCATACGGTTTACAACGTGTCGTCGGCAGCGGCGGAAGTTGATGTCGATACTGGTTTCTTAAAAATCACACACGACTTCGCCAACGACATTACCTTAACGTCCATTACGGCGTTCGATCAAACCACGGTATTGAATACAGATGACAATGGTGGAGGGCCGAGGCTGTTTTTCATCCCTAATCAAGACGCAGACTATGAACAAATCAGCCAAGAGCTGCGTCTTCAAGGTGGGTCCGACACGTTTCGGTGGATCGGAGGTTTGTATTACTTCCAGGAAGACATGCGGCTAGCCACCATAGTTCGGCGGGATGCCAACGGTCCCGTGGCACCACCGCCGGCACCGGGTGCTGGGCAGGTTATTGCCTACAACTTCTTAGACCAAGACGACGAAGACTTATCTCTGTATGGCCAGGTTGAGTTCGACATTAGTGAGCGAACAAAAATCACCGGTGGTTTGCGATTTACTAGAAACGAAAAAGAAGCGGTTTCGATCTTTGGTGTTATGCAGGCCCCTTGGAGTCCTTTGGCGCCCTGGGGACCTAATCAAATCGTTGCGCCCAATCAGCAGTTGACACAAGACTTTGTGCAGCAACAAATTGACAGTGGTGCCAACCTAGAAGCAGTACCCCAGTTCAACGTGGAGTGTGGCGTGGGCGGTGGCCTCAGCTGCGCGGGAGAGGATGGCATCATCGGGCAAGATTTGGATGAATGGGGTGGCAAGATTGGTATCGATCACACCCTGGAGAACGGAACCCTGTTGTATGCATCCTATTCACGTGGATTCAAATCAGGCGGTTTCGATACGCGCGCGTTGGCGGCCACACAAGGGGATGCCACAATTCCCGTAGAACCTGAAACTCTGGATGCATTTGAGGTTGGGTTTAAGTGGGATAACGAAGCAGGCACGCTGCGAGTAAATGGTGCGGCATTTTTTAATCAGTGGAATGATCAGCAAGTGTTTGCAGTGGTTACCGGTATTCCAGCCTTAACCAACGTTCCTGACTCAGAGCTTTATGGCGCTGAAGTAGAATTGCTCTGGGCGCCCGATGATAGTCTGCTGATATCTGGCGGACTTGGTTTGTTAGAGAGTGAAATCACCGATGATGGCGGGTTGCTGGGTGTTAACTCGGGTCACGAACTTCGGAATACCCCACCACTCTCAATCACCGGTTCCATCAGAAAGGACGTTGAAGTGGGCAACGGCAACCTGGAATGGTTTGCAAAATTTCGATATCAAGACGAAATGGTTGACAACCTAAGCACTTTTGAGGCGCCAATCAATGGGGTCTTGCTAACCCAAGATGCTTTGCATACGCATGATTCCCAGTTTATTGTGGACGCCAGAGTGACTTATGTGTTCGGCTCCGAGCAGCAATACTCTGTTGCCCTGTGGGGAGACAACCTCACCGGCGAGGAGTACTGCCACGACATCGGTTTGCTAGACAGCATTGATAACACAACAGATACGGCACTAACGACCACCGGCAACTGCTCGCCAGCCGACGGTGAAGCGTTGTTTGGCATAACTGGCCGTATCGATTTCTAGTTGATTCTTGGAGAGAGAGCTGGTCGTCAGACCGGCTCTCTCCATGGACGTGTCTATTGAGATGCGGGTGGCTGTTTTCTAAACCGACCTGGGGTCATGCCGACCCGGGTCTTGAAAAAACGAGAAAAATACGCCGGATCCTTCATGCCCAATGCGGCCGTAATTTGAGCAAGATTCATCGAAGTGTAGAGAAGATAACGCTTTGCCTCTAGCAGGAGTTTGTTTGTTACCAACTCATGCGGCGATTGACCAGCGACAGTTTTGGTTATCCGAGTTAGTTTCGAAGGGGTGACGTTGAGTCTGTTGGCGTAAAACTCATTTGGGAGATGTTCTCGGTAGTGCTGATCTATCAGTTCCATAAAACGAACAAACCTTATTTCGTCGTGTGAGTTTTCGTGCATCGACGCAAGCTGGATTGGAGCGATTTCTCTGGAGAGTTCAATCAAGATCAACCGTAGCAGCGAGCGTAGGAAGGTTACCCGCCCCAGCTCATTTGCTCTAAAGACGCTTTGGAACTCTGTTATTAGCGATGCAAGAAATGGGTTGGGCTTGGATTCCGCAATGGAGATCACGGGTTGTTCAAACAAAGGGGCAAGTCTCGTGGTTTCAGACAAAGCATCCCGGACTTCAAAGTTGAAGGCGCTGATGACGAATCCCTTGGAATCACTAGAAAACTCAAACCCATGAACGCACAAGGGTGGAATAACGAAATGCAGTGGAGCCAAAACAAGATGTACTTGGCCATCAATATGGGCTTCGCCGCCACCTTGGGACAGGTAAAAGATCTGGAACAGCTGATCGTGTCGATGGGCTTTAATTTTCCAGTTGTGCACAGTGTTGCGTTCCTCCAACGGTTCACAGTGCAACGACTCCAGGCTGTCGAATGACTCTTGTTCCTCATACAAACGGAAATTTGGAATGTTTCTTCTTTTCATAGAATGTGCAATTTTTTAGGAAATCTCAAAAGAATATGGGTGCTTTTTGTTTAAAAAGTACAATTTGCCGCAACAAATGTCCATTGCTTGGCAAATCAAGCGGTTTTAGGCTTTTTCTTACCTACAACCGAATGAAGCGAGTTAGGCTATGAAGACACAAGTTGCGATTATTGGAGGTGGTCCTGCGGGATTGTTGTTGTCCCAGTTGCTCTCAATTCAAGGCATAGACAGCGTGGTTTTGGAAAAACACACGAGAGAACATGTGTTATCGCGCATACGGGCTGGGGTGTTAGAGCGGGGCACAACACAAGTCCTGCGAGAGGCGGGTGTCGGAGAGAATCTTGATGAGCATGGCATTGACCACGAAGGCGTGCACGTGGTTTTCCAGGGCGAAACTTGCCGCATAGACTTTGCATCTATTACGGGTTCGAGAATGACGGTCTATGGACAGACCGAGGTAACACGTGACCTCTACGAAGCGCGGGATCGCGCGGGGGCCACAGTTATTCATGAAGCTCAAGACGTAAAGCTAACAGATCTCCAAACGTCGTCGCCCGTCGTTCACTATATGCACCAAGGCCAAACAAAAACGTTGGAGTGCGATTTCGTAGCGGGTTGTGACGGTTACCATGGCGTGAGTCGCAAGGCGATGCCAGACGACATCAAGAATGAATTTGAACGCAGCTACCCGTTCGGTTGGTTGGGCGTGTTGTCTGATACGCCGCCGGTTTCCCATGAAGTGATATACGCCTACCACGAGCGTGGATTTGCCTTGTGTTCCATGCGGTCGGAAA
>JBCCFQ010000229.1:0-6098 GCA_039029655.1 Pseudomonadota bacterium
CGCCACCAAAGTCGGCATGCATGGAAACCTGGCTAAACAGGGCCTCCGCTTCAATACCTGCCTCTCCGCAAATGGCAACGGCGGTCTCGTCACAGGAAGTTTCTATACCTAATACTCTCATTTACCGACCAGTTTACCGAATTTCGCTACAATTACCGTAAAATCCCTAATAGGGAGGGGCTATTTGGTACCATCATTTTCAGGGCTTTACAAGGGTGGCGTTGTCCCGCTAAAATGCCCGGCCTTCATAGCCGGGCTTGTGCCCGGTCTTTTAGTCTTTGTAGGTGGTGAAATCGTATGCCGAGCGTTCGGGTTAGAGAAAACGAATATTTTGACGCAGCTTTGAGGCGGTTTAAGCGTGCTTGTGAAAAAGCAGGTATTTTGACCGAGCTTCGCCGACGTGAGTTTTATGAAAAACCCACCCAAGAACGAAAACGCAAAAAAGCAGCTGCCGTCAAGCGCCACGCAAAGAAATTGTCCCGCGAAAATATCCGCCGGAAGCGACTCTACTAGCCAAGGTCCATCACGTGTCCTTAGCCGACACCCTAAAAAATGACATGAAGGACGCCATGCGCGCCAAGGACAAAGAGCGCCTGGGTGTTATTCGCATGTTGCTGGCGGCAATTAAGCAGGTAGAAGTAGACAAGAGAATAACCTTAGATGACACGCAAATTCTTAGCGTCGTCGAAAAACTGGTAAAACAGCGAAGAGAATCAATTAAGCAGTTCAATGCTGGCAACAGACCGGAACTGGCTAAAAAAGAAGAAGAAGAGATCGCGGTTCTCGCCCGTTACCTTCCAGAACAGCTGAATGAGGCTGAACTGGTTGAGATCATTGACGGTGCGATCGCGCAAACCCAGGCCGCGTCCATGCAAGATATGGGTAAAGTTATGGGTGTGGTCAAGGCAAGGGTGGCAGGGCGTGCCGACATGGGTGCCGCTAGCGCCAAGATCAAAGCATTGCTATCTGACAACTAGTTGAATTCCTTAGATTGCGCACTAGCAATGTGCGAGCGATTGTCTAAGCTAGCAAGTAGAATAATAAGTTTAAGACCCAATGGGTGACCCTAATCGTTTGTGACACTAAAGGGTCTGGCAGTACACGATATGAGCGGACGCATCCCCCAGCATTTTGTCGACGATCTGATCTCTCGAACAGATATCGTTGAGGTGATTAATGCCCGGGTACAACTTAAAAAAGCGGGTCGAGAATATAAAGCCTGCTGTCCGTTTCATGACGAAAAAACCCCGTCCTTCACGGTGGTGCCCGCCAAGCAGTTTTATCACTGCTTCGGCTGTGGCGCGAATGGCAGCGCCCTGGGCTTTTTGATGCAGCATGACCACCTGTCCTTTGTGGAAGCCGTGGAAGAACTGGCATCTCTGGCGGGTGTTGACGTGCCACGGGAGGCGGGCACATCAGGTGCCACTCGAACCGACGAAGGTCTATACACGATTCTGGAACAAGCCGGTCACCATTATGTGGCGCAGCTCAAACAAACCCCGTCGGCGGTGGACTACCTCAAGGGCCGAGGCATTTCCGGGGCAATCGCCAAGGAGTATGGGTTAGGTTATGCCCCCGATAATTGGGATGGTTTGGCTGATGAGTTTGGTAGCAGCGAGCAAACCAGCCAACGACTGAAAACCACCGGTATGGTAATCAGCCGGGACCATGGCGGTTTCTATGATCGGTTCCGGGGACGATTGATGTTCCCTATCCGCGATGTCCGGGGTCGCGTCATTGCCTTTGGCGGCCGTGTACTGGGTAAAGGCGAGCCTAAGTACTTGAATTCGCCTGAAACAACCCTATTTCATAAGGGACGGGAACTTTATGGCCTTTTTGAGGCCAGAAAGGCGCTCAGGGATATTGAGAGCCTGATTGTGGTCGAAGGTTATATGGATGTGGTGGGTTTAGCCCAACATGGCGTGAGAAATGCCGTGGCAACGCTAGGTACCGCCACCACAGCGGAGCATTTGAGACGGATTTTTCGCATTACTCATCAGATCGTGTTTTGTTTTGATGGCGACCGCGCTGGACGGGCGGCGGCCTGGCGGGCGCTGACCAACGCCCTGCCGGAGGTGCGAGAGGGCCGGGAAATTCGATTTCTGTTCTTGCCCGATGGACATGACCCTGACTCATTGGTGAGGAAAGAAGGTCAGCAAGGATTTGAGGACAGGCTTCAGAAAGCGCTGCCATTGTCCGACTATTTGGTTAAGGAACTTGCCAGCCAAGTGAACCTAGGCACTGTCGAGGGTCGAGCTAAGTTTGCCGATCTGAGCCGGCCTTTGCTGCAGCGTCTGCCTGAGGGTGTGTATCCCAGCTTCTTGGTGGATCGCTTGGCCCAAACCGTTCGTATGAACGGCGCAGAATTAAGGGATCTGTTGGCCGGAGAGACCACTCGTCCAGGCAAGCCAGCCAAGAAGAGTGGCGGGCATTTGTCCCTCGGGAGGGGCAACTTGGTTCGCCAAGCAATTGGCATGCTGCTTTGGCATCCGGCTCTGGCCAAAGTGACGCAGGCTATGGACCTGACGGTTTTGTCCAACAGTCAGGAGGCGGGACATCAGGTGCTGATTCAGTTATTGGATGACGCCCAGGACACGCCCGGACTCACAACGGCTGGATTTCTGGAGCGTTGGCGAGATCGGGACGAAGGTGTACACCTTCAAAAACTGGTGCAGGCCCGCTTAGGTCAAGTCGGACTGGGGGGCGCGTTGACCGAAGAAGGGTTGGAATTGGAGTTTAAGGACCTGCTGACGCGACTCCAGAGCAGTGTCTCTCCAGAACGTGAAAAATTATTACTGACTAAGATGAGCCGAGAGGGTTTGTCTCAGGAAGAAATGAAGGAACTCAAGGCCTTACATGCCGCCCGGAATGAAGAAACCGGTGGTTTGCGAGGCTTTGACGCTAATGGACAATAGCATGGAAACCAGTATTGACCTTACGGTATACTGGTTAGTTTGTTTGGCTCAATTTAGGGTTTACATTTGTGAGTGAAACCACAGCAACTAATACCGAAGATCAGCGTAGAACAGAACTTAAGCTTCTGATCGCAAAGGGTAAAGAACAGGGCTTCCTAACCTACGTGGAAGTGAATGACCATTTGCCCAATGACATCGTTGACCCGGAGCAGATAGAAGACATCGTTAACATGATTAACGATATGGGTATTCCCGTATACGAAAAAGCTCCGGAAAACGAGTCGGTCTTATTGTCGGATTCGGCTGTCTCTACTGATGAGGATGCCGCCGACGAAGCCGCCGCCGCCTTGGCGTCGGTAGATGCAGAATTTGGACGCACTACAGACCCCGTCAGAATGTACATGCGGGAAATGGGTGTCGTTGAACTTTTGACTCGCGAAGGCGAGATCGAAATTGCGAAACGTATTGAACAAGGGTTGGACCAGGTCCGTGGTTCCTTGGCTATGTTTCCCGCGGCTGTACAAGACCTTATCGGTCTTTACGATAGCGTCGTAGCTGAAGAAATGCGGCTGGTGGATGTAATCACCGGTTACATCGATCCCAATGCACCGGACGTCATCGCCGCACCCAATGCAAAAACCGATGATGATGACGATGACGAGGAAGAAACCGTCGACACCGGTCCAGACCCAGAGGAAGCCGCCGAACGTTTTGGTCGTTTGCGTGCGAAACTCGACGCCGCCATGGAAGCGGTGCAACGAACAGGCACATTGGATCCACAAACACATAAACTTCGTAAGGCCGTGGCGGCCGAGTTTATGGAGCTACGCTTGGCGCCTAAGGTATTTGACCGCCTGGCTGAAAACCTGCGCTCAATCATCCGAGAAATCCGCACCCAAGAAAGAGCCGTTATGGCCATCTGCGTGCGGGAAGCAGGTATGCCCCGTAAAGACTTTATCTCTAGCTTTCCAAAGAATGAAACCAATTTGGAGTGGATTGACAAACATATCCGCGCCAAGCGCAAGCATTCATCCACCCTGGTTAAGCTAAAAGCTGATGTACTGCGTGCCCAGAGGAAATTGATTTTCATTGAAGAGCTGACCTTGCTTTCCATTGAAGAGATCAAGGAAATCAATCGTCAGATGTCCATTGGCGAGGCGAAAGCCCGACGGGCGAAGAAAGAAATGGTGGAAGCCAACCTGCGTCTTGTGATTTCCATTGCTAAGAAGTACACCAACCGTGGACTTCAGTTTTTGGATCTCATCCAGGAAGGCAACATCGGTTTGATGAAAGCCGTAGACAAGTTTGAGTATCGGCGAGGATACAAATTCTCTACCTATGCCACTTGGTGGATTCGCCAGGCCATCACTCGATCCATTGCTGACCAGGCCCGAACCATTCGTATCCCGGTTCATATGATCGAAACCATCAACAAGCTGAATCGAATCTCACGCCAGATGCTGCAGGAAATGGGCCGAGAACCCACCCCTGAAGAGCTGTCCGAACGCATGGAAATGCCAGAAGACAAAGTTCGTAAAGTGCTGAAAATCGCTAAAGAACCTATTTCCATGGAGACCCCAATTGGTGACGACGAAGACTCCCATCTTGGCGATTTCATCGAAGACCAGTCTGTGGAATCCCCCATCGAATCAGCGACGGGTGAAGGCTTGAAGGAAACCACTCACGGCGTCCTAGCGGGACTCACCCCACGGGAAGCCAAAGTGTTACGGATGCGTTTCGGCATTGATATGAATACGGACCACACCCTAGAGGAAGTGGGCAAGCAGTTCGACGTAACCCGAGAGCGCATCCGTCAGATCGAAGCCAAAGCCCTGCGCAAGCTCAGGCACCCTTCACGATCTGAGCAGCTTCGAAGCTTTTTGTTGGAAGACTAGTCGGTTTCAAGTAGTCAGTAACGAGTTTCAAGAGACAGCGTTGAGCTGTTCTCTTGGGGCTTGGTCTGTGTTCGAGCTTCGGGCTTTCGCAACATCATAATCCAGCAATACTTTGCCGCGAAGCGGCTCTAGGCTCTAGGCTCTAGGCTCTAGGCTCTCAGATCGTCATCCCGGCGCAGGCCGGGATCCAGTAATACTTTGACGCGAAGCGGCTCATTGGCTCTTAGGCTCTAGGCTCTAGGCTATGGTCTTTTTGAAGAGCCGCTTCGCGGCACAGTATCGACTGGATCCTGCCCTTCGGCAGGATGACGTCATGAACGGTTTGCTCAAACTTGATTTACCCAATGCCCCCCTAACCCCCTGATTCCTCTCCCCCTTAGCTTCTCCTAAGTTTTGAATCACCAAATCATTACCTAATCCTCAGGTCTCCTAAGGTGGTCATTGCCAAACTTGTTCCATCAACAACAAGCACAGGCGAAGACCATGACAGCCCTACCCTCCGAGCATTTTGGTAATCAACCTATCCCTGCCCTGATTCCCGGTGTGTATAACGAACTCACCCGCTTGGCGCGATCTCAGTTAGCCAGGGAGTATCAGTCGGACCACGGACTAACACCCAATGTGCTCGTTCATGAGGCCTATACAAAGCTTGTCAATCAAACTCAGCTTAGACCTAAGAACAAGCGACACCTGATTGCCATCGTCGGCTACGCCATGCGACAAGTCCTAGTGGACGACGCACGAGCCCGCAAGGCGGCGAAGCGCGGTGGCGGTCAAGGCACTGTCCAACTGGATGAAGGCTTGGTTAGCAAGGACGTGGGAGGTGACGATGATTTCTCGGTGCAACAATGCCTGGATACCCTAGCTGCGGAATCACCTAGACTGGCCCAGGTTGTCGGTTTGAGATTTCTCCAAGGGCTCACGGAAGAAGAAACCGCCGCCAAGCTCGGGACTTCGGTAAGAACAGTTCAGCGGGATTGGGTACGAGCTCGAGATTGGTTGAAGGCAAGGCTGGCGTAAAAGGCGAGGCTTCGGGCTTCGGGCTTCCACGACATCGTCATCCCGGCGCAGGCCGGGCCAAAATTCTGGGATGGTCGGATCAAACCGTGACAACCTATAGTGATTGATGACAATTTGACGGAGTGTGGCCCCACACCCGAGGGGGGGATACAAAAAAACATTACGCGAACCCGCTAATTTTTTAGGCTAAAAGCGATAGGGGATAGTTTTTTTTTTGATCCCCATAGCGGCCCAAAAAAGACAGGAAAAACCCCACCCCAGCACCGGC
>JBCCFQ010000230.1:0-6087 GCA_039029655.1 Pseudomonadota bacterium
ATGAGCTTCTGACGATGGAGGATCATGCCAATCGGATACGAAGCTCGAAACGAGAACTGAAGATACTGAAACCTGTTTTTGATTTTGAAAAATAGATGGGCCGTCCGACCAATAAGGTTAGTACTCAACTCGCGCACCAAGAAAAACCACTGAGTTTAATTTGGCGCCTGTTAAAGACGCGCGATAAGCGAGCTTATTATGCGATGTTTCTATCAGGGTTGGGGCTTTTGCTCACTCCGTTAGATGTTGCCATGGGCTTTCGCGATAGGATGGTATTGGCCAGAGCACCAAAGATCTCTAGGAAGATTATCGTTGTTGTTGGTGCGCCTCGTAGCGGAACTAGCCTAACTGCCAGAGTGCTGCTGAATTCTATTCCTTTTGGCTACATGAATAATCTGTCCCAGCTCTTTCCGCGATCACCGCTTACAGCAAACCGATGGTTTGGTCGTTTTCTGTCTAAAAAAAGCGCCGGCTATACCACCTACTACGGTAAGTCGAATCGGTTAGGCGGTTTTAATGATGCACTGTACATCTGGGATAGATGGCTCGGGAGTGATAGGTCGAAGGTTCCCGATCAATTGACGCCGGGTGCAAAAGAGGAAGTGCAAGCCTTTTTCGGGACGATGCAAGTCGAAGAAGACGTGAGCACGCTGTGCAAAGTGAATCGCTTAAACACGTGTGCACACTTAGTAGGTGATGTGTCGCAAAAATTTCATTTCATTTGTTTGAACAGAGACCCGGTCAATTTAGCGCAATCGCTTTTCATCGCTAGGAAGGAAATCACCGGAAGTATGACAGTCCCTTACGGTACTAGCCATCGGCCAAAGTCGGTCGAACCTAATGATATTGTGCAGGACGTTTGTGATCAGGTTCATTTTCATCAGAATGCGCAAACGGAACAGCAGAGGAAGCTGGGTTCCGATCGGTTTTGGATTGTTGACTACGAAGCGTTTTGCCGGGATCCTAATGATCTGGTTCGTAGGGTGTGTAATGAGGTTCTCAAAATCGATGTTCCCCAGCGAACTGTCGATCCCTTTCAGGTATCAGATAAGACTAAAGTTTCTGCAGCGCAGCTGAGTCAAATCAAAGCCTACTTCTCTAAGTGTTAGGTAAGTTAGATTGTTGAGCCGCCTGTTGCAGCGTTCCGTATGACGTTCCCGCACGGTGCAAGCCATAGAGTCCAAGGACGCTTGTCGTTGAAAATGTTAAGGCATGGTAGAAGACTGATGACGCAATGGCGAATTCGTCAGATATGTTTGCCAACCCAAGCCCAATTACAAAGGCAAGCTGAATTGTGCCTAAATAGGCTGGGGCAGTCGGCAGAGATAATCCAAAGACCACAAGGCCCAACACAATTACATATGCGTTCCAAGTCGTGGTGATACCCACAGCAGCAACCGCAAGGTAGATACAAACCGCAAGCAGCGTCCATTGGATAAGCGAGTTCGCGAACACTATAACGATCATTTTTGGATTGCGTAGAGTTTGGAGTCCTCGAGACGCGTTCCTTAGATTCCGGATAACAAAGGATGAGATGGAACCGGGGAGTGGGCTAAGAAACTTTGCAGTTAGGTCTAAAACAAGATCGGTGTATGTGACGAACAGCAGGAATACAAAAAGACCTAGTCCGGCGATAAGGAACAGGGAATAACCCAAGTATTGCGCTACGCCACTGCCGCTGGTAACGCTTAACGCAATTGCGCACAACATGGCTACTGCAAGCAAATCGAATATGCGCTCCAGTACGATGCTTGCCAAAACAGCGCTGTTAGAGGTGCTTGTTTGCCGGCTTAATAGGTACATTCGAATGAATTCCCCCAAATGCGCTGGAAGCAGATTATTTGCGCCAAAGCCAACCATCATTACCGGGAAAAGGGATCGGTAAGACATTTTGCCGATAGGGCTTAACAAGAGGCTCCAACGGATTGCCTTAAGCCAGTAGAATGAAATAAATAACAAACAGAATGGTATTGCGTACCAGTAATTTGCTTTCGATAGGTGAGACGAGATTTGAGAGAAATCGACATTACGAAGAGCCAGCCAAAGAAACATAGCCCCAACAGTTAACCCGACGCTGACCAAAAAAAGTTTTTTGCGCTGGAACATTGGTGCTTTGTCTTCTCGCAGCGTGGTGGGAATTCCGAGCGACAGCCGGTCAGCCGTGCTTGAAATTCTCTGGTTCAACCCGGTGTCTGGCCAACAACTTATAGAAATCCGTCCTGTTTCGTTTGGCTAGACGAGCGGCCTGGCTAACGTTACCACCACTGATTTGCAGTAGCTGAGTCAAATAGTTTCGAGTAAATTCGTCCCGGGCTTCGGAGAACGTTGGTAGCTTCTGAATTTTCGTCCCTAGCGTCATTTCCACCACTTGGGCTGAGATCACGGCGGTGCTGCATCTTTCCGCCGTTTGCCGAACAATATTAAACAATTGACGAACATTGCCTGGCCAATCGCAACCCACCAACAGCTCCATGGCTTCTGGCGCATAGACTTTTTGCTCGGTACCGGTTTCGTGGGCGATGGCTCCCAACATATGTCCAATAAGTAGCGGAACATCTTCCCTACGTTGTGAGAGTGGTGGAACATGCAAGACGGTCTCGCTCAGGCGGTAGTAAATGTCTTCTCGGAATTTGGCTTCCGATACCATGTGCATGAGGTCTTTATGGGTGATAGAGATCAGCCGGACGTCAATGTCGACTGGCTTAGACGACCCTACCGGGCGGATCTGTTGCTCTTCAATGACGCGTCGTAACTTAACCTGGAGTCGCACTGGCATGTCGGCGATTTCATCTAGCACCAAGGTGCCGCCGGATGCTAGCTCAAACAGTCCTTGTTGGTCGCTGTCGGCGCCGGAAAACGCGTCCTTTGCATGACCAAACAGAGCAGACTCCATTAGATTCTCAGCCATGACGCTACAGTTCATCACTTCGAATCGATGCTCTCGTCTAGCGCTGGCCTTGTGGATGGCATGGGCAAGAATCTCCTTACCGGTTCCTGTGGGGCCTGTAATCAGGATGTTGGCGTTGGTTTCTGCAGCCACTCGAGCTTGTCGCAATAACTCGGTCATTACCGCACTTCTTGCGACGATGCCGGATGCCCAACCATCATCTTCTTCATGGTTAATACCGGACATTTGCAGTGCCTGTTCTACCTGCAACAGTAGCTCGTCTTTTTCAATGGGTTTTGTGAGGAAGCCGTAGGCACCACTTTGGGTTGCCTTGACGGCGTCAGGTATGGTGCCGTGGGCGGTAATTAGAATCACACGCAAGCCGGGCCATTGTCGCTGAAGTTCCTCCAATAACTCGATGCCATCCATATGGTCCATACGTAGGTCGGTAATCACCAATCGGGGTCGGAAAGTGGCCACTGCGGCCAGCGCCGCGGCTGCACTTTGGACTGCTTCAACGGTGTAGCCCTCGGCTCTAAGTCTGATACTTAAAAGTCGCAGTAATCCTGGATCATCATCGACTAGGAGAATTCTGCCGTGTTTTTTGCTCATGGATTGCTACCGTCCTCTGTTGTTTCAATGGATCGCTCAATGGATGTTAGCGCTTCAAGTTTTGCGTTCGCTGCATCTAGCTCGGTTTGTAGACGCTGATTTTCTGCCAGGACGGCGCGGAGTTGTGCATCGTTGTTTGTTTTTGCGGGTTCGAGTTCTGCTATCTGTTTGCTGAGTTCCCTTATTTCGGATTCGAGAGACAGTCTATCCTCTAGGTCTCGCAGATAAAATGCGGCTATGTTCAATTCGCCATCGGTGAGACTACGTGGTTTAGCGATCAAGTCCGTAAGTATTCTTCTGGCCTCGATGGGGTCCGTGGCATGGTGGGCCGGTGTACTCACGACCATAGCAAAGCGGAGGCGATTGGCTGGCGACGGTTGGTCGATATATGCATTGGAGTGCCTCTGATACAAAGCGCTCCGACCTGCTGCATCGGATTCTGCCAGTTCACGCATGAGTTGAGTAAACGAGTCGTCTTCGGATCTGTCGATCACAGGTTTTGTCGTAACAGGTTCGTCTTTCTTGCCTTCAAACAGTTCACTCAGAGGGGCGCAGGCGGACAGCGCCATAACGTAAAAACAAACAACTAGTACTTTCAAACTAGGCATACATTTGTTCCCGTTCCTGAGGTAGCCGCACTCTGAAGTGAGCGCCCTTGTATCGTCCATCAATTATCTCAACGCTACCGCCATGCGCCAACACAGATTCTCGGACGACTGTTAGTCCAATGCCGGTGCCGCGAACGTGACCGACTTCCGGTGCTTTGGACTGATAAAAGACCTCAAATATTCGCTCTCGGTCTTCTTCAGGAATACCCACACCGTCGTCTGCGACGTCCAAGATAACTTCATGCCCCCTGTGGCTTGCGGCCACATAAATCGTACCACCCGCGGGGGAGTATTTGGCAGCATTCGACAGGAGATTATCCACAACCAGCCGTATCTTGTCTCTATCGGCGTCCAAGTAAATATCCTCAATATTGAGTTGCACTTGGATATTATTGCCCACTAGCGTAAGGCGATGATGTTCCACCATAGACTCAATTAGGCGTTTAAGACTGAAATTCTGGATTTCTAAAGTGTTCTCTTTGCTTTGCCACGCGCTGTAGGTCAACAGATTTTCGATAAGCTGTTGCAGTTTTATGCCGTTGTTACGAAGAATCCCAATGACCTCACGCTGACTATCGGTCACCTGTCCAACGGATCCATCTACCAAAAGTTCCGAACCCTCGCGAATATTGGCCAAGGGTGTTTTAAGCTCATGGGACATGTGCCGCAAGAACTTGTTCTTTTCCTGGGCCAATTCTAATAAACGCAGGCGCAACCAATCTAACTGGCGTCCCAATGCCTCAAGATCTTGGGGACCTGTGATGTTGATGGGTTTTGAGAATCGTCCACCGCCCATGTTTTGAATGGCGCCTTCAATTTGGCGAATTGGCTTTGAGATTAATCGCGTGAAGATAAGTACCAACAGAAAAGTCACGGGAATCAAAGCAGCCAATTGCCAGGCCAGATTTCTTCGAGCATTGCTGGCCCATTCTTGTAAGTCATCTAAGCCCCGGTCAATGGCTTTAGCACTGTCCCGGCCGATTTGCGTTGCCATAGTGGCCAACGGATCAAAAGCTTCAATGGCTGCGGCCACCTCCGCAGAAGCGGGTGCGTGCTCGCGTAAAGTTTGCATAATTGCTTCGGCATCGAGTCGTACCCTGGCCAACTGTTCTGCCGTGTGCTCAGTAAGTTCGGGGTCGTTAAGTGCATTCAGCGCGTTGATGAACCCTCGATGTTGGGCTTCATAGGGTGCCAGTGTGATGTCAGGGAGCACCACATAGCGTTGTGCCGTACGCTTCATTTCTGGAATTTGTTCTACAAGAATTTGGCTACGTCGAGCAACCTCGGCACCCTGTAGCACCAAGCCTTCGCTTTGTTTAACCAGACCTCCCACGGAAATAGCGGATTGCACGGCGGCAATCATCAGTGGTAGCGCCACTAGGGCAAATCCAATAATGATCAAGGTGGTGAGCGCCTTGGGGCGAGGGAAATTCATGAGCTCATTTTAACCTGGAGGAAATTCTGGTGTCTTATCCCAGAACTTCGCGATTTATCCGGTTTTGGCATTGGCCCATAGCTTTTTTTCCCACTCCAACGAGGTCCGAGCGATGACTTCCAAGTCATCATAACGCGGGCTCCAGCCTAATACATCCCTAACCCGATTGGCACCGGCAATCAACTCTGGTGGGTCTCCAGCACGTCTGCCTTGCTCCAAAATAGTCAGGGGTGAACCATGTACTTTCCCAACCATATCAAGTACTTCTCGAACACTGAAGCCGCGTCCATAACCACAGTTGAGGGTGGTTGAATCCCCCCCTTGGCGAAGGTAATCCAGGGCATTCACATGGGCCGTGGCCAGGTCTTCCACATGGATATAGTCTCTCACCCCCGTCCCGTCGGGAGTTGGGTAATCTGTACCAAATATAGACACATGGGAGCGTTTGCCCACCGCCGCCTCGCAAGCCACCTTGGTCAGCAAAGTGGCTTTGGCGGTCGATTGGCCGATCCGGCCGCCCGGGTCCGAACCCGCCACATTGAAAT
>JBCCFQ010000231.1:0-6086 GCA_039029655.1 Pseudomonadota bacterium
ATTCAGACTTCGTGGGAGAAGTAGTGGTCATGAACCAGCAAGAAAAAGAGTTACGAATTCAGCTCGCTGCGTGTTATCGCATTTTTGATTACATGGGTTGGGATGAACTGATTTACAACCACATCACCGTAAAAATCCCGGGGGAGCAGGAACACTTTTTGATCAATCCCTATGGTCTTCACTACAACGAAGTAAAGGCCAGTAATCTGGTGAAGGTAGATATCGCGGGAAATGTTATTGGTGATACACCCTACAAACCCAATCCGGCGGGCATGATCATTCACAGCGCCATTCATGGCGCCCGTTCTGATGTTGCGTGTATTGGTCACATTCACAGTGACGCGGGTATGGCCGTGGCGTGTCAAGAGGAAGGGTTGAGAACAGACAATTTTTATTCGGTGTTACTCCACAACCAGGTTGCTTATCACGACTTTGAAGGTATTACTGTCATGGAGGGTGAGAAGACTCGCTTGGTCGAGAACTTGGGGTCAAGAAACTTACTTATTCTAAGAAATCACGGTTTGCTAACCTGTGGAGACAGCATCCCCGCTATGTTTCTAAATCTATGGGGTCTGCAAAGAGCCTGCGAAATACAGGTGTTCTCTGATGCCACAGGTAAACCCCTGCGGCCCATCGGTGACGACGTCGCCGGTAAATCCGAAGAGCTGATTAAGCTCCAGATGGGAGCGGGTGTGGCGTATGGAGAGTTAGAGTTCAATGCTATGGTGCGGCAAATAGAACAAATTGACTCTTCGTACGCAGGGTAAAAAAAATCGGCGCCTTAAAAGGCGCCGATTTCGTTTCGATAGCTAGCTTTTAGCTTTCTACAAACTCCAAGTCACACCGGCTTCGATGGTGCGTCCTGGTTGCGGGGCTAAGTCTTTGATGAACGACGTGTGATAACGCTGTTCATCATCGGTAAGGTTGCGACCCGTCAAGAAAAGCTCCAGATTGTTGTCGCCAAAGTCCATAGCGTAGGCTAAGTGTATCCTTAGGTCATTGTAACCGTCCGTGGGAAGTTCCTCGGCACCAAATCTTCTTTGTGACTCTATGCGACGCCACACGACCTCGGCGGAAAAGTTATCCCAGGTCATCAAGGTCCCGATGCGGTAACGACGGGGCGGTATCCGTGGTACGTTGCGGTTAAATCCATTATCGAGGCTAGCCCGAACTAGATCGAATCCTAAGTCCCACCTCATGCCGCCGCCTGACCATTCTGCTGCGTTCCAGCCAAAGTCTACTTCCACACCGCGAAACTCAGCGTCTTCCTGACGCCATTCCAGTATCGGTAGTCCGTCTTCTTCTTCACCGGTGGCAACTTCATAGATAAAGTCGGAGAAATCCGTGTAATAGGCATTGATTGCAAAATCAAATGATTCCTGTTGGTAGGCCAACGCCGCTGAAACATTCACCGCACTTTCTTCATCGAGATTGGGATCACCGATCTCGAAGCTATTGGTGGCTAGGTGAGGGCCGTCGGAGAACAGTTCTTCCGCCACCGGCGCCCGATTGGAGTAATCCAATTGCCCACTAAGGGTCCAGCTGTCAGACAGTGGCTGAATCAAACCGAAGGAAATGGCGCCCAAATCAAAGCTACGAGAGGCACCGACGGTGGGTTCGTGCTCAACGTGCTCATAACGAGCACCGATTTCAAACCCTGTGTTACCAAAGTCCCTTTGACCCACATAGAAGATTCCGAAAGTCTGGGTATCAACTGGTTGTACAAACGCCTCTTCACCCAACGCCGAAAACTCCCGGGTAGAAAACTGGATGCCCATTGCGCCGTCAAATCCAGCCGCCTGCTCATGTAGCAGTTCGACACGTCCTTCTAGGGCTTCGGTTGCGAACACAGTTCCGGCTTCGCCGTTGCCTTCAAATTCCGTATGCTCGTAGTCGTTGTAACCGACCCTGAAATTGAACGTCTTGAATCCAGCGAAGGGTGCGTTGACACCGGCCTCAAGGTCGATACGAGTCTGTGCTAGGTCCAGCAGAGGATTGCCTTCCTCTTCTTCGTCATGACCTTCTTCCTCTTCACCTTCTTCCTCGTCATGTCCTTCCTCTTCATGTCCATGACCGGGGAGTCCGTAGTCCGCTTCGTATCTGGAAACGGCTATGCCAAAAAAACCTCGATCACTGACTCGGGATACGCCGAAGGCGGCACCGGTGGTGCGTAATTGGCTCCCTGGCAGTACGCCAAAAGCCTCTTCTTCCTCGTCGTGTCCTTCTTCCTCTTCTTCACCCTCGTGTTCTTCCTCTTCTAACTCCTCGAGCTCACGAAGGGCTGCGGATTCTGCGAAACCTGGGATGTCGTATTCATCGGCATCACGGTAAAAAGCGTCCAGGTGAAACGCGAAGTTGCCTGAACCACCATCGAAAGACGCGGCAGCGGTTTGACGGCTTGCGTTGTCAGCGCCACGTATTTGTACCTTCCCGCCAAACTGGTCGGGTACTTCGTGAGGAATACGCCCGGTGTGAACGTCTACCACGCCACCGATGGCGCCGGTGCCATAGAGTAGGGTGGCGGGACCTTTAAGCACCTCAATGCTTTTTGCCGCAAAGGGTTCAATAGTTGTGACGTGGTCGGGGCTCGACACTGACACATCCAAGCTGTCAATGCGGTCTTCGGTGGTTTTGACGCGGGCGCCTCCGAGGCCGCGAATCACTGGGCGACCTACCGCTTGACCAAAGCTTGAGGAGTGAACCCCTGGTAGTTCGTTTAGGGTCTCGGCAATGGAGGGTGCCAAAGCCCGTCCTAATTCCTCGTCCTTTAAGACGGCAACGGGCTGGGCTATTTTCTCAGCCGACAGAGGATGGGCGCGCACCACCACCTCATCGATGGGCTCCTTTGCTCCTTGGGCGAATGTCGCTGCAAAGGGTGAGATGCTGAGTATGCAGGCCACGGCGGTGGTCCGCAAAAAAGTTGATTTGTGAAACATGATCTGAATTCCATAACAAGTAATTACGGGTTTGAGCCACATTGGGCTCGAGCGTGAGAATCAGATCAAAACTGGAGGCCCGCGGATGAGTGTGGTGATCGGTATGTGGTTGGCATCCCAGGTCGCGGGGGACATCGACTGTAGATGATGCTGGCAGTTCGGGGGGATTGAAGTTGGCCAGCTGTCTAAAGTGCCCAAGCTGTTGGTTGAGGTAACACAATGGGCACAGACATGATCATCGCAGTCGATTTCGACATGGGTGCTTGAGGTAACTTGGCTGACAATGAGCAATAGGCAAAGCGCTACCGAGGCGTACCCCGATAGTCTACGAAGGCCATTAGATTTACTGCGTTCAGCGCTCATCAGTAGTTTTTGTTGTAGAGCAATACGTTATAACATATCAATTCTTGGTGGCTGTCAACTGCCAAACGCCACGCGAACACTGATAATAGTACCCACCAGGATTTCGGTGTAGTCTCATCGACTTCCAATCAAACCAAGTCCTTAAGGAAACACCCTATGCCCGTGATGGAAACTTCGGACCTAACCCCCCGAGAATATTGGGAAAAAGTTAAAGCCAACCCCAATCGTGCCAAATTTGGATTTGGTGAAAAAGCGGCATTGATCAACATAGACCTGCAGCGTGCTTACACGGACATCGATACTTTCAAAACGGCCTACCAAACCGATCCCCGTCAGATCGACTACATAAACCAGTTGTCAGCGCTGGCGCGGTCCAAAAATATGCCGGTGATTTGGACCTACGTTGCCTATATGGACAACGCCGATGATGCCGGTGCCTGGGGCACTCGGACTAATACGCCGGATTCCTTACAGAACATTAAGGTTGGTGATGAACGTTCTGAGTTGGATTCGCGACTGGAAATCGACAGGGCTCGAGATGCGGTCATCAACAAGCGAATGGCCAGCGTGTTTCACGATACTTTGATCCCATCCCTTTTGGTTTGGCATAAAGTGGATACCGTCATACTCACCGGTGGCAGCACGTCCGGATGCATTCGCGCGTCTTGCGTCGCTTCGCTGTCCACCGGGTATAGAACTATAGTTCCTGAAGAGTGTGTTGCCGATAAGCATGAAATTCCCCATTACGCCAACCTCTGCGACATGATGCTTAAATACGCAGATGTTGAGTCTGTGGACACAGTGAAACATTGGTTGAGTCATCATCCCGGCTGCGAGCCCATTCGTGTTGCTCGGGGTTCTGAATTTTAGATTCCGCGGAGAAATGATTTCCATGAAGGAAGATCCTGGTCTTTACGATTACTGGCCCTATCAAGATCGTCCAAAGATCACCTGGCCAAACGGCGCTCGGGTTGCTTTTTGGGTAGCGCCTAACATTGAGTTTTATGAATTAAACCCGGCCTCTAATCCACATAGGGCTGCGTGGCCAAAACCCGTGCCAGACATAGGCGGTTATGGCACCCGCGACTACGGCAACCGAGTGGGCCATATGCGTATGATGGGCGTGTTGGACAAGTATGGTGTAAGGGGTTCTATCTCGTTGTCCACCGCTCTTTGCGATCATCATCCTGAGATCATTGAACTGTGTGCAGAGCGTAACTGGGAGTTTTTTAGTCACGGTATTTACAACACCCGTTACACCTACGGCATGGATGAAGCGCAAGAAAAGGCCATGATTCAGGATGGAATTGATACCATTCTCAAACACACGGGTCAGCAATGCGCCGGTTATCTCGCACCCGCATTGACCCATACCGAAGTCACCCTGGATTTGTTCTCGGAGGCGGGCGGTATTTATACCTGTGACTTGTTTCACGACGATCAGCCGACCCCAGTGCACGTTAGATCCGGCGAAAAGTTTGTTTCCGTGCCTTACTCGTTGGAAATGAACGATACCATTGTCTATGTGGTGAACAAGATCGAACCTCGACGCTACGGCGATATGCTGAAGGCAAACTTTGATCGACTGTATGCAGAGGGTGCTGACAATGGCGTAGTGATGTGTATTCCGCTACACGCTTATCAGGTCAGTCATCCGCACCGACTCAAGGCTTTTGAAGAGGCGTTGGAGTACATCACTGGGCACTCGGACGTTTGGGTGACCACGGGTCGGGAAATCGCCGAGTACTATATCGACAACTACTATGATGTGGCCGCTAAGGACATTGCCGCAAAAGGGGGACGGTAATGGCCTTGGATAAGTCTTATTTTGATTACCCCCATCGTAGTTATGGCATGGATCATGATTTTTATGATTGGTCTATGTTGGCCCGTCGCAAACCGGTTTGTTGGCCGGAAGGCAAACGGGTGGCACTGTGGGTCAACGTGGCGCTGCAGTTTTTTCCACTTAACCAAAAGGGAAAGCCCTTTGCGCCTCCTGGGGGAATGACCACGGCTTATCCTGACCTGAGGCACTTTACGTTACGTGAGTACGGCAATCGTGTGGGTGTATTCCGCATTCTTAAAGCGTTGGATCAATTCCAACTCAAGGCTTCCTTCGCAATGAATAGCCGACTCGCACAACGATACCCCTACTTAACCCGCTGTATCGTTGATCGCGGTGATGAAATCTTGTGCCATGGATGGGACATGGATACGCCACACTATGGTGGACAGGATAAACAGGAAGAGGGCTCGGTTGTCGCCAAGTCTTTGAGCGTTTTACGAGAGGCAACAGGACAACCCATTACCGGTTGGATCAGTCCTGGTAAAGCACAAAGTGCAAACACGCCAGAGCTCTTGCTTGCAAACGGCGTTGAGTATATGTGCGATTGGATTAATGACGAGATGCCGTATCAATTTCGAACCCCGGTTGGGGAAATCACCAATATGCCGCTTTCTACCGAGCTTGAAGATCGCTTTATTATCATGGACAACTTGCACTCCGAATCGGAGTACGCAGATCAAATCATAGACGCCTTCGACTATTTGCACGCAGAAGCGGAACAAGAGGGTGGGCGACTGTTGGCCCTTAACATTCATCCCTGGATGCTAGGGCAACCCCATCGCATCGGAAGACTCGAACAGGTTCTTAACCACATCGCGAGTCACGACAGTGTTTGGTCTGCATCACCCGGCGAGATTCGCAATACGTGGGTGGCCGCGCAGTAGCTTTTTCTATGTCCATCTTAAGAGCAGTGGCAGTGCTTTTTGTATTGCTGATGACAC
>JBCCFQ010000232.1:0-6084 GCA_039029655.1 Pseudomonadota bacterium
CGCGTTTCCGTGCGCACGCGGTCCATCCCGTAACTTGGCAGTACAACTAAGGAAAACACTGCCAATATTTTTAGAATCAATGTGTTGCTCATTCAGAAACTCCGGATTTTTTTGACACTCTCCCTAACTAAAGGCGAAGAAGACACACAAGCCGGCTCACTCTCAACGTGACATAATAGGAACTGGCCTAAAAACGAAAAAATACAAAGAGGGCTCCCTCATGATGCGTCTGGTTCTTTTAGTCCCATTGGTTCTTTTAGGTTGCACGGCAACTTCACAAACCGTGTCCGACGAAGATATCACGCAACTGACCGTGCAAGAGTTGCGAAGCGCCTTAGGACGCGGCGACGTCTCCGCTACGGAGGTGACTCAAGCCTTTTTGCTACGTATCCAGAACATAGACGATACGGGACCAAAGTTAAACGCGGTCTTGGAAATCAACCCTGACGCGTTGAATATCGCCCAAGCCCTAGACACAAAAAAGGCCGCCGGAGAAACTCTGGGACCGCTCCATGGAATCCCAGTGTTGTTGAAGGCGAATATCGACACCGGTGACAAAATGGCCACCCACGCGGGTTCTTTGGCGCTGCTTAATCACTATGCAAAGAAAGATGCCTTCCATGTCGCAAAACTTAGAGAAGCAGGTGCGATTGTTTTGGGCAAGACAAACTTGAGCGAGTGGGCCAATTTTCGCTCAGAAAACTCAGTAAGCGGTTGGAGCAGCGTCGGCGGGCAAACAAAAAATCCCTATGGTATTGATCGTAACCCGTGTGGTTCATCCAGCGGATCGGGTGTGGCGGTTTCAGCTCGATTAGCACCATTAGCAGTCGGCACAGAAACCGATGGGTCTATTGTTTGTCCCTCTGGGGTCAACGGAATCGTCGGTATTAAGCCCAGCATCGGACTGGTGAGTCGTAGTGGCATCATTCCCATCGCACATACGCAAGATACCGCAGGCCCCATGGCAAATTCAGTCTATGGGGCAGCGCTGATGTTGGAATCCATGGTCGGAAAAGACTCGGCGGACACTGCCAGTGTCACGACATCAGCTGAGTACGCGCCTGATGTTGATGGACTTCGTTTGGATGGGGTGAGGATCGGTGTTTGGCGCGGCTATTTTGGTTCCAACAACGCCTCCGTGACTCAAATCTTTGATCAAAGCATAAAGGCCTTAACCGACTTGGGTGCCGACATCGTTGATCCCATTGAGTTGGAGGTACCTAACGACGTTGGAGGTGCCGAGTATCAAGTGCTGCTGTACGAATTCAAAGCTGGACTCAATGCCTATCTGGCCAGTCATGATGTAGACGAGTCGGTGAACTCTTTAGCCAAACTCATTGAATTTAACAATGCCCATAAGGACACCGCCATGCCCATATTTGGGCAAGAGATTTTTTTGTTAGCGGAAGATAAAGGCGACTTGGAATCCGAAGAGTATCTAGAGGCATTGCAGAATAGTCACCACAAGATGCGTAGTATTTTGGATGACGTTTTCGCGGCCAACGACTTGGATGTTATCCTCGCTCCGACCAATGGACCCAGCTGGAAAATAGATTGGGTGAATGGCGATTTTTTCGGACTATCCAGTTCACGACTCGCAGCTGTCAGTGGCTATGCCAGCGTCACGGTGCCCGCCGGATTTGTCCACGACTTACCCATTGGTGTTTCTTTCATCGGCGCAGGGTTTAGCGAAAAAAACCTCATTCAATATGCTTATGCTTTTGAACAAAAAACAAAAGCGAGAAAAGACCCGGATTTTTTATCCAACATAAAACTTGAAGATGATTTGAATTAAGGGGGAGCCTGAAGATGCGTTGGACTTATAGTCTTGTTCTACTCTTACTCATACACTCGGGGGCGTTTGCTACGGACTACGTCACGGCGGGTCGACTCCTAGACGTGCGTAGTGGCGATGTATTGGAGAAGCAGGTTTTGACCATTGTCGATGGACGTATCACTGCCGTTACCAGTCAAGCTGATACATCTATTCCCGATGACAGTGATCACCTGGACTTATCAGATTACTTTGTTACGCCAGGTTTTATGGATGCCCATGTGCACTTACATGGCAGTGCGAAAATTCAGGGCTATCGCAATCTGGGTATGTCCCAAGCCACAGCCACCTTGTGGGGCGTGGTGAATGCCCGAAAGACCTTGCACGCAGGTTTTACAACCGTTCGCCAGGTGGGTGCACCGGGATTCGCAGATGTTGCGCTCCGGGACATGATTGACTCTGGCGAACTGACTGGACCTCGCATGCTCGTAGGCGGTCCGTCTATTGGGATCACCGGTGGCCATTGTTCAGACAACAATTTATTGCCATTTGATCGAGAGTCCATCGGAGACGGTGTAGCGGATGGTCCTTGGCGGATGCGTGCCATCGTGCGCAGAAACATTAAGTTTGGCGTTGACGTGATCAAGACCTGTTCCACCGGTGGCGTATTGTCCAAGGGAACTGAAGTCGGCGCACCCCAAAGCACGGTGGAAGAACTCACCGCGCTGGTGGAAGAAGCCCACTCTCACGGTCGCAAAGTGGCATCCCACGCCCACGGCACCACCGGAATCAAGAATGCGCTAAAGGCGGGGGTAGACTCCATTGAACACGCCAGTTTTATCGACGATGAAGGGATACGCATGGCCAAGCGCCAAGGTACCTACTTGGTCATGGACATCTACAACACTGAGTACATATTAGGGGAAGGTGAAAAGGCGGGATTTTTGGCCGAATCCTTAGCCAAAGAGCGACGTACCGGTGCGACACAGCGTGCAAACTTTCAAAAGGCCCATGAGGCGGGTGTCAAAATGGCCTTTGGTAGCGACGCCGGTGTTTATCCCCATGGCGACAATGCCCGACAATTCTCACGGATGGTTCGATTTGGCATGACGCCGTTGGAAGCCCTTCAAGCAGCCACTATTAATACCGCCGACTTATTTGGTCGAAGCGAAGACATTGGGGAACTGGTGGTTGGAAAATACGCAGACTTTGTGGCGTTTAGTGCCAGCCCTCTGCAAGATATCAGTATTACCGAGCGCCCGAGCTTCGTGGTTAAGGGTGGCGAAGTTGTGAAAACACCTTAAGGAGTTGTCGTGTCACTACATTGGAATTTATTGATTGAAAAAGATCAAATTCACAAAACCAGTCTTTCAACTGAGAGCGCAACGGAGCTTAAGTCCGGCCAAGTTGAGGTGCAATTGGAGACTTTCGCGCTTACAGCAAACAACATCACCTACGCAGTCCTAGGTAACTCCCTCGGGGGCTTAGCAAAAATGGGCTACTGGGATTTTTTCCCTTACGACGAAAAACACGGTCTGCTCCCGGTGTGGGGTTACTCCAGAGTCGTTCAAAGTCAACACGATGATCTCGCCGAGGACACGTTGCTTTATGGATTTTTTCCTTTAGGTTCTCATTTAGTGATGGAACCAAAAATACAGCCAGGCGTTGGCGTTGTTGACGCCATAGAACACAGACGGTCTTTGCCGGGGGTTTACAACCAATACACGCCTACAGCGAGCATTAGAAACTTCGACTCCGAAGAATCCCTTTGGCCTGTATTCCGACCTCTTTATGTTACTGGGTTTATGATCAGTGACGAACTGGTACAAAACCAGTGTTTTGGTGCGTCACAAGTAGTGGTAGGCAGTAGCTCTAGTAAGACGGCCATGTTGTTCGCCCATTGCTTCAAACAAGCAGCCCCCGATGTCAGATTAGTGGGGCTCACCTCTAGCAGAAACGTGAGTTTTGTTAACGACACACGGCTGTATGACGACGTCGTTGGTTACGACAATTTTTCTGCATTGGATGATGGCACAGACACCGTGTTTGTGGACATGGCGGGTAATGGTGACATCATAAAAAGTGTTTACCAAGCACTAGGGACCGCGCTGAAAGCAGGTATTTTGGTGGGTAAGTCCCATTGGAGTAGCGATCTTGATATGACTGGTCTTGAAGGACCCAAGATGAATATGTTTTTCGCACCCGAAGTAATCCGACAGCGTATGGAAACCTGGGGACCGAAAGTGTTGGGTCAGAAACTCGCGGAAGCCTGGGAATCCTTTGTGGTTCGGGCGGACCAACTGACGACGATTTGGGAAGTCTCCGGACCCGAAGGCGCTCAAGGCACGTACATGGAGTTGATTAAGGGGAACGTGGATCCTAGTGTGAGTAATTTGGTGAGGGTGTAGGGCGGGGAAATTTGTCATCCTGCCGAAGGGCAGGATCCAGTGAGAAAGAGTCGCAAAGCGACACAGATTAGTAGCGTCACGATATCACTGGTTTCTAAAGAAGGAGCCGCTTCGCGGCAAAGTATTGACTGGATCCCGGCCTTCGCCGGGATGACGGTGTTGTAAAGTCTAATGCCTGCAGGATGACTGAATTACCCCAGCTTCGGCTCCAACTCTTTCAAGACCTGATTCGACAAATCCAAAAATATCGTCAGCGTTTCATCCGCGCTGACGCGCTCATCGATGAGCAACGCAAACACTTCTTCCTGAGTATCTTTTACTTCTGTGGCTATGGCTCTAAGGGCGTCGATGTCCATATCGGTTCGGATTTTTTGTCGCAGATCTAAGATCTTGCGATAGTAAACATCTACTCGATCTTTTTTTCGTTGTTTACTATATCGGTAAAGACCTAACATACCACTGCCCAAGGCAGCCAATATGGTTATTGCCAAAGCGATGACTTCCACGTAACGCTCAATAAAACCAGGTTTGTCTCGATCAACAAATCGGCGCGCCCCTAAATGTAGTGGCTGTGTCAGTCGGGTAGCGTCCAAGTCAGGCTTCAACTCTTGGGTAACTAAACTGTAGCGATCGGACAACTCTTGAGAATGTTCTATGAGTCGTTGAATCAACTCGTATCCCACTGCTTCCTCTAGGGTCTCAGAAGCCAGCAAAACCGAGCGAGTGGCGAGCGTCAGTATGGGCTGTTCGTTGAAGGGCCCATAGATACCCTTAGGCAAAACAAAGGTTTTTATGTTTGGATGGGTCAGTGCCAAACCTTCTGCCACCGTGCCTTGCCCCAAGGCTGACGGCGAACCAAAACTATAAAGACGATAATCTGACAATCTGTCTACAGAGTCGGGCGCTAAGAAGTCTCCCAGAATAAAAAAAACTTCTGGCGTTACGGTCCAGGGATCGTCATGAACAGTGTACGACGACTCGGGCACGCGGAAATCTTGGCTAAAGCTTTTCAGAAGTCGTCTGGCCGCACCACCTGGTGGCCCTGCATAAACCTGTTTTCCGGTTAGGACTTCCTTGAACGACGTCGGGTTTTCATCCCGCAGGTACATCACGTGCAAAATGCTGGGGTACAAAGGCGTAATGGTGGTCACACCGGGCTGCATCCCTTCCGGCTCTTCTGTCACCGCCAGATCAGCCTCACCCGTTGCTAACATTTCGAGGATCCTTTCCGGATTTAAAGCCTCGGATGAAAGCTCAATAGTGAAACCTTCCTTGTCCAAGGCTTGCTTTATTTTTTCGGCTATTTCTGGCGCCGGTACTTCCGCAGAATGCAATAAGGTGAGCCGCTTGTTGGGCTCGGTACAGCTCGCCAAATTGAAACAAAGAATGACAACGACGAAGAGTCGATTCATTCTTGTTCAGTGATTACGACGTAGTTGTTGTCAGCCTTTTGACGATTGCCAACACGATCTGCATTCCAAACCACGCGTCCATTGGTAAATCCAGTGGTTTCAAATAACAACAATTGACCGTTTTCAATTTGGAAATTGTTGTAGTCAGGACAAGTTAGGCGGCCCAGGGCTAAGGAAATGGCACACCAGCCGGAATATTGGGGTAGATATGCGTCTGGATTTTTCTCGAAGGTTTTTTGGTTTGCTTCATTTTGGAACAAGTAGGTCAACTCACCCACTGTGGCCGAGAACGCCTCGACGCCCATTTTTGGGCCGTCTTCTTGATGATAAGAGACCAAATCATAGCCGCCTATAGCAACCCCAGCCGGAGCACACACCGCTGGATCATGCTCAGCATCCAGAATGTTGCCCATCTCCTTTTTCATCATCACACCTTCTGGGGGTGGGGTTTGGGCTAGGGCTATCCCAGACAGAGAGAACAGTAGAACAA
>JBCCFQ010000233.1:0-6032 GCA_039029655.1 Pseudomonadota bacterium
ATTAACTTCCCCTATCTTATGTGCCTAACCCCTAAGGCCAAACCGTCCATCCTTTTTTCACTCTTAGTATACTATTTTTTTCAATGATTTATGTCCTTTTTCTAAACTAATTTCTCCTCCTGACCTCGATGAAGGCCGCCCCACCCAACCGGTGCACTTTCTTCGAACGATTCCATTTCGGTATACGCATAGACCCTATACGAACGCACAAAAGAGCCTTGAACATGCAAAAGCTTCCAGTCCTGATTGGTCTTTTCGTTGGGTTGTTTGGTCTGATGGGTTGTACACCCATCAAAAGCAAAGTTGGGATAAAGCCAGACTCTATCAATGCGGGTATTGCTTATTTCTTGCCCCAGCGGGATTTGGCTATTCGGTACCGAACACAGCTCGATGACCAGCAATGTCACGAGTCCTTGGAGATTACAACCAGTGAGCCTTATGCCGACCCGTCGGCCATGTATATGGCACAGATATCGCCTATTTTCATGGGCGACAATGGATCAAAGTTAGTGGTCACGCCGGAAGGTTTGCTCCACAGTGCCGTGAGCGAAACCAATCCGGCCTTTCGTGAGATTTTGTTGTCCGCCAGCACTTCTATCACTGAAATGGTCAATCGACGCATTGCCATGGATCGAGACCCCCTAGATTCCGACGAATGTGTCGCCCGCGATTTCAGTTGGACCGTCTCGTTACCGATGGACGCAAAAGACCTGGGCAATCACCTGTCTGTTGAAAGTACAGATGAGGGTTATGTGTTTCGATTTCAGCAATCCTGGACTCGCTGGTCATTCACCTTGGAGCGACCTGGGATAGCTGCGATAGGGTCCACGCAGTCAGAACAACGAGCCGTCGACGGATTGTTATACCGTGTGAACATACCCTACAAAATTAGTTTTGATTCTGAATTGGCAACGAGACTAGACAGCAACGGTGCGGTGGTCTTCTTGCCCAATGAAAGTCCAATTTTGTTGGCCCCTACCCCAGGTTCCGTCTTTGGTAAAAAAGTGGCCAGCATCACCTTTGATCAAGGCATTTTGGTTTCCTATGAAGCCGATTTTGAAGGTGGCGGCAAACAGGTGGCGAAGTTACCGGTAGAGGTGCTCGGGGCCATCACCGCAGCCACGGGTAATGTGTTTCGAGGACGCAAGGACGAATCCGAACAAGAGTACGCCGCCTTACAGGCAGAACTTCGTCTCGAGCGTCTCCAACGCCAACAGGCGGCCTGTCGCGAAGCCTTAAACGGCCAAGACAGTTCGAAAATCGAATCAGACTGCAACTTCTGACCGTCTTAAGTCTCTATTTCTTATAGTAAAAAAGAAGGTCGAAAAAACTTCCGAACGATTACTCCCCATTCTCCGCAACACCCAATAAGGCAAGATTTTTTGTGGAGAACATCATGGGTACGAAACAGCTTCTAACCAAGGTACTACTGGCCCTACCAATCGCTTTTTGCATTGTGCTGGCCGGTGACGCGCAAGATATCAGCAACAACAACCTTGATGCTGACAATAGAAAAAAACGCGATGAAATCGTCGGTGTCTTGGCGGCTCACAATGCTGCTTGGGGTGCAGCCCTATCACCGGATCCAATCTTTGGGTTTCTTGCGGGCAGCGGTGCGTACTCTTACAACATCGCCCTTAAATATATGCGACCCGTGCTACAGCAAAGCGACGACATGGCGGTAAGGCCCAATATGAACAATGGTTGCCGATACGGATTCACCGTGACCCATCACAGTGATGCCTTGTATAGCGATTATCTCGGGCTTGGCCCTCTCTTCCCACCCGGCGGCCCCAGACTTGATCAAGATTGGGGCTTCATCGGTGGAGCCACCGTCTACCACGGAAACACAGAATTGAAACTTGAGACCACCCTAAACGGCGATCCTTTCGGCATAAGACCCGGTTCCAGTCAGTCATCACGGTCAGTCTTTGTACCCATCGGCGGACATACCATTGACTATCGCGCCGCACCGCAAATCTCAACATTCTCCGACCTGGTTCCTTGGCACACACTTGGGCTGTTTGCCTCCAAAGAAAAAGCCAAGCAGAGCATCGCTGCGGCTGTCTTCAAAGCGGTGCTTCAAGACGCGGCGGTCGACAACATACCTGGCTTCATCGCAAAACTGTTGGACAGTCAGGGGCTGCCCAACGGAGCCTTACTACCCCGGGATGTCAAAGAAGCGGTTGAGGTACGGGGACAACGCTTTTTTGTGTTAGACGAAGTACACCCAACTTTGAATGTCCTCCAGCCCGTTGTGGATCTAGAAGCCATCGCTGTGGGTGGACGAGTCCTCGATGGTCAGTTAGAAATTTTTCTCCGCAACAATACCTTAGAATTTTCTGACAATTGTTTGCCGGATCCACTGCGCCCACGGGACAAACTCACCGTCAGATTGCTGGATCCACCGCGATTCTTACCCGTCGGTCAGGACATCGAAATTACCTGGCGTTTGTTTGATAACGGTCCGAGCTCATTAAACCGGCAACCTTTTGATCCTGACTTTCCAGAAGAAATGAGAACCGACGACCGGCTCAATGAAGTACGAGCCACTCAAGTGCTGCGCATTCGTGACACACTGGCACCTGTCATCAAACCACCCAGTGGTCGCGTAATCGAATCTACGGCGGCCTCCGAGAATGTCGCTCTGGGTATGCCTGCCGTGTTTGATCTTGCTGATCCGGAGGCCGACATAGTGGGTTTTGTGGATGGCCAACCGGTGGGTTCGAGCCTTAATCTAAATGTTCCCAGCCGAACTGCCGTTACCTGGACCGCGACGGATGCGTCCGGCAACGAAGACAGCAAGACCCAATGGGTAACGGTGAAACCTCAAGGGAGTAACACCGCACCCACCGCTGTGAATACAAACGCCAGCGCGATCTCATTTGAGCCTATGGAAATCGAAATCTTTGGTGAAGATCAGGATCTCATCGACGGTCGATATGATCAGTTGTCTTTTGCCATTACCGATGAACCAGATCACGGCAACTTCGTCGCACCCTTGTTTCCCTTTTTCATTGAAGATTTTCGCGTAGAAGCAAACCTGCCCGAGGACATTCAGGCCATGGGAGATACCGATGGAGATGGTCTTATTAATCCTTTGGAGCTTCGGGAGATTTGGCGAGACTGGTGTGGTGATCCTGTACAACGCCAAATTCCAATTCCCCGTGACTTAATCACTGAGCCCCTCTATGTGGAAGTGGCTGACGATGGATCCATGCTTGTGAGCGATCTATTGGTGAGGTGTCGCGTCACCGATCCCGATAGAGAGACTCGCATTGCCCGCTTTGGTGCAAGTGGCGAACTTGAAGCGGAATATCGAGGCCACCCGGATGCCGAAATCGAGAGCTTTTTCATCGCACCCAATGGACGCCTGTACTTTGTGGATCAAAGACAACCAAACCGTGTTCATGAAGTGGACCTGACGCCCATCGATGAGGGATTTGGTGAAATACCCTTTCTACAATCACCACAGAGTTATCGTCTACTACGTACCAACAATAACAGCGAATTTGATATCAAGTCAGTCACCGTCGATTCCAACAACATACTCTATGCCGCCAGCCCGACTGAAGTTTTTGCCTACGATTTGAATCAGGTGGATTCTGGTGAGCCGCTCCCCATTGGTGAATTGGTCCCTATTCGCAATTCGTCTGGTGGTGGCTTTGATTCCGCCGTGACTGATTCGCGCAATACCATCGACATGACTGTGGACGCTGAGGACAACGTTTACATCACAGATGACAAAGCACATCGTGTTTATAAGTACGCACCCAGTGGTTATGACCGACAGACCAATCAATTCACACCGGGAGAACTGGTGGGTTGGATGGGGCGTTGCACCAGCAACCGCACGACCACCCCCGCATGTGATGTCGTCAATCAACGTAGCTATGGTTTTACCTGTACCACGGAACTCTGTGGTGAAGACTTAGGTAGCCGCAATGTAAATGCCGAACGTAACGTTTGTGAGCTCGAACCAGTGGGTGAATCCCGTAACTTAACCTCAGGGTGTCGACCCGGACAATTCGATACACCCCGAGGCATTGCCGTTGCACCCAACGACACACTGTACGTGGCGGATACGTTTAACAACCGAATTCAACGCTTTAGTTCGGAAGGGTTTCTCGGCGGCGAAGCGCGCTCTGAATGCGATGGCAGTTGTTTTGTCTTAGGCGATTTCGGTCGACCCCAGGATGTGTCCGTCAACGGGGATGCCTTTTTTGTATTGGATACGGAATTTGAGCTGTTGCACATCTTCCAAACCACACCCATCACCAATGTGGACGAGGCCAATATGAACATTCGTCAAAACGCCTTCGTCACTTATGTGTCTGAAAACAATTTCCGCGGAACGGACAGCTTTGGGTTTACAACCTCAGACGGACTGGATGAGAGTGCACCTGCCACAGTCAACATCAACGTGAGTCGCAACTTTAGGCCACCGGTGGCCAACGATTTAGCGGTACAAACCTCTGAAGATACGGCGTTGCCCATAACCTTGGTGGCGTCCGACCCAGATGAGGATGAGCTGAGCTATATCATCACAGAACCACCACAGTTTGGGGAACTCCAAGGCACAGGCCCCGACTTTACCTATGTGCCCAATGTCAACTTCGCGGGATCCGATCAATTCAGTTTTGTCGTGGACGATGCCCCCACCAGTTCACCCAACACTCAGTCAGAACCCGCCCTGGTTAACATTACCATCACACCCGTACCTGATTCTCCAGACCTAAGCTTGGGCCTTCAAAATCAAACAACCAAAGGATTTAACACACCCATCCGAATCGAAAGTATTGATCCTGACGAGGGAGACAAACCCATCATCATTGTGGACTGGGGTGATGGCACAATTCAAATGGCCACGGAGGATCTTCAAAATCCCGGCGCACGACCCATCATGGTCGCAACCAATAGTGGTCTTGCGAGCATTCAAGGTCAGCACCAATACACTACGAATGGTGATTACACAGTAACCGTATGTGCCGCGGAAGAACCCGCGACCGAACCGTTTCCTGGTCCTTGCGGTATCTCAAATGCGGTCACAATAGCCAGCAAATCGGTGACGATTATGGATATGGCGGACATCGCAGTGTTTGTTGATGACGACCAACCTAAAGTGACGGGCCAATGCCCAATGGAGCTCGACCCTAACGACTGCCCATTGGTTTCTGATGACCTACGTCCCGGCGATGACATTGTTTACACCATCAACATCGAGCACGTGGCTTTACCAGGCGGTATCGGCTTAGCGTCGGACATCACGGGATTAGTCAATCTACCCTCAGAGTTGCTGCCAACGGCGGCAGCGTTTTCGGGGGCACCCACCGGTACGGTTACTCAGATAGATGGAAATCAAGTGACTTTCAACATCACAGAGCTTGCTGCCGGCGAAAAACTTGAGCTCGAGGTGACCGCAGTATCTGACTCCAACATTTCTGAAAACACCACAGTATCTCTGGCCGGAATGTTCAGCTCCTCATTACCCGACCCCTCGGGTATGAATCTCATTGGTTTCACCACAACCATTGCCGTCGATCCAAACGCCGATGCGGATGGTGACGGCGTGCCTAATGGTGAAGATGCTTTCCCAAATGATCCCAATGAGTCTCAAGACTCGGATAACGATGGTGTGGGTAACAATCGTGACCCAGACGATGACAATGACGGTATGGGGGACTACTGGGAAGAACGATTCGGATTGGATGGGCTTAACAATGCCGATGTCAGTCTGGACTCCGACGGAGATGGTCTATTGAACGGGGACGAGTTTGGTCTTGGAACCCGCCCCAATATCGCCGACACCGATGGAGATGGCATCTTGGACGGCGATGACAACTGCGTCATCAACGCCAATCAAAACCAGCTCGATCTCAACATGGATGGTATCGGTGATGCCTGCGACCCAACGTTGTTCGTCGCCAGCTCGAGGGCCGTGTGCACTGCGGCTGGCACACCTGTGCTCCACTCAATCCTGGGCTGCCCTTGCCACAAGCCCACCGTGTGGTGACGACCACCGTGGCTTGGCG
>JBCCFQ010000234.1:0-5988 GCA_039029655.1 Pseudomonadota bacterium
GAACTGACCCGGCTCGTAGATCGCTATTACCCCGGGAGCCACGCTGTAAATTTCAAACCACGGTCGCTGAGGTTGGAGTCTTTCGAACTGTGCCCAGGCCGGTCGAGGTAGTTTGTCCCACCAATTATCTTTGTCCTCTCCACGATCACTGACCAGAGACTTGTGCGGGTGACAGGCGAGGGTTGCGGTCAATGCGAAACACACCACAACCATTCTTATGGGTCGAAACATTGTCATGAATCCTATGTGTCCCATCAGGATTGCAACACAGTTCTAACCCCGCCACAATAACGCCTCCTTGAATCTGAACTTAAAGAGGATCCACTCATTCAAAATCCCGATCCTCGCTTAACGCCTGTTGTCGCCGACGAGGTCAAGACCTCCACCTGTTATATGTGTGCGTGTCGCTGTGGTATCCGCGTGTACCTAAAAGACGGGACGGTGCGTTTCATTGAAGGGAACCCTGATCATCCAGTAAACAAAGGTGTGCTTTGTGCCAAGGGATCAGCGGGGATCATGCAACATTATTCACCCGCGCGACTAACCAAGCCCCTGCGGCGTGTGGGAGAACGGGGGAGTGGTGAGTTTGAGGAAATCGAGTGGGACGAGGCCTTAGGTCTTGCCGCCCAATGGTTGGGACGGATCCGAGAAAGCGATCCAAAGCGTTTGGCATTTTTTACCGGTCGCGACCAAAGCCAGGCCCTCACAGGCTGGTGGGCACAACAATTTGGTACTCAAAACTATGCTGCTCACGGAGGGTTTTGCTCCGTCAACATGGCGGCAGCGGGTCTTTATAGCATCGGTGGTTCATTTTGGGAGTTTGGCGAACCGGACTGGGATAACACCCGTTATTTTTTGATGTTTGGCGTGGCGGAGGACCACGACTCCAATCCCATCAAGATGGGTTTGGGGCGGCTTAAGAGTCGCGCGAAGGCCAAGTTTGTCTCAGTCAACCCGGTCCGCACGGGGTATTCGTCCATCGCCGACGAATGGGTGGGCATACGCCCCGGTACTGACGGCTTGTTTGTTGGATCGTTGATCCAGCAACTCATCAAAGCGGAAGCCATCGACTTTGACTACTTGATTCGTTACACCAACGCGCCTTACTTGGTTGTTCAAGATAGCGGTGCGGAAAACCAGGGTTTATTTTTAAGAGACCAACAAGGCAAACCCCTGTGTTTTGATGGTGCCAGTCAGGCGGTTCGCTCAATTGACGATGCAACTAGCCCACTGTTGGTGGGTAACTATCAACACAAGGGACAGACTGTGGTTCCTGTGCTGCAACTCATTGTGGCTCGGTACTTAGACCCGTCTTATGAGCCAAGTGTGGTGGCGGAAAAAACCGGTGTACCGGAAGCCCAAATAAGACGCATCGCTTCGGAGTTGGCCCAGGCTGCGTTTGAGCAAGAAGTGATTTTGGATATTCCTTGGACAGACTGGAAGGGGCAAAAACACGAACGGATGATTGGCCGACCCGTGTCCATGCACGCCATGCGAGGCATATCAGCCCATTCCAACGGGTTTCATACTTGTCGTGCTATCCACTTGTTACAAATGCTTCTGGGATCTATCGATGTCCCTGGAGGATTTCGCTACAAAGCGCCGTATCCAAAGACCATTCCACCGGGCAATCGGCCGGGCAAGACCACCGAAAAGGGTGCGCCACTGCATCAAGGTCCACTGGGATTTCCACTAGGACCAGAAGATCTGTTGGTGAACGATGATGGTTCGCCACAACGCGTAGATAAAGCCTTTAGCTGGGAATACCCGCTGGCCGCCCACGGTATGATGCATATGGTCATCAATAACGCGGCAAAGGGAGACCCATACCCCATTGATACTTTGTTCATGTACATGGCGAACATGGCATGGAACTCTTCTATGAGTATCAAAGATACGCTGAATAATCTGACGGCCAAAGACGAGGCAACTGGGGAATACAAAATACCGCACATTATTTATAGCGATGCCTTCTATTCGGAAACCGTGCCCTATGCGGATTTGATACTTCCGGACACCACGTATCTAGAACGTTGGGATTGTATTTCTATACTGGATCGACCCATTGGTGAAGCGGACGCAGCTGGAGACGCCATTCGTCAACCTGTGGTGAAGCCAGATCGAGATGTTAGGCCGTTCCAAGATGTATTGTTGGAGCTAGGTGCGCGTTTGAATTTACCCGGAATGGTGAATGACGATGGTACCGCCCTGTACCCCGGTGGCTATTCCGACTATCTGTGCAATCACAAACGCGGTCCTGGAGGTTCATTATCAGGTTGGCGGGGCGAAAACGGTGACAAGGAGTTTGTCGGTGAAGCCAACCCCAATCAATTAGAGCGATACATTGAAAACGGTTGTTTTTGGCATCGCGAATTCAAGCATGAGCAACGCTACTTCAAATTTGCCAACCAATCCTATCTTGAGCTTGCCAGTGAGGCAGGTTGGATCCCAAGTGCAGATCCCATTCGGTTAGAGCTTTATAGCGAGACACTGCAAAAGTTTCGTTTAGCCGCCATGAATTATGAGATCTCCATGCCTGAGGACGCTCGTCAACGAATCAAAGAGTTTTTTGATCCCATTCCATTTTGGTACATGCCCTTTGAAGAGCAATTGACTGACAACGAAGCGCTGCCATTACACGCGTTAACCCAACGTCCCATGCACATGTACCATTCTTGGGGATCACAAAACCCGTGGTTACGTCAGATTACCGCCCAGAACTACTTATATATGCATGATCAGCTTGCGAGCAAGCTTGGCGTGGCGGATTTCGATTGGGTGAAAGTGGCCAGTTCCCATGGTGAGATTCGGGTGCAGGTTAAAATCATGAACGGTGTGAACCCCCACACCGTGTGGACTTGGAACGCCATTGGTAAGCGGGCGGGGGCGTGGAATCTGAGTCAGGACGCGCCGGAGGCCAAAAAAGGGTTCCTGCTGAATCATTTGATCTCAGAATTGTTGCCACCGAAAAAATCGGGTGCCCGCCAAGCGAATGCTGATCCTGTTACGGGGCAGGCGTCGTGGTTTGATTTGCGGGTAAAAATAGAAAAATGCGAGGCCGATTCTGACGTCTGCGGTCCACAGCTAGATTCCCTGGCTACGCGAGGAGCACAACCTGTATCCGTTTCCTTGTTTGGTGAAGATCTACAAGGAAAAGGTCAGGGAAGCCGCGAGCCAAGTCATCAAGAGTTTGTGGGTAATCAAGACTGTTACGAGTCACCCAAGCCAAAATGACCGACCTGCCCAAGACCACCAAGAAAAAACTCGGCCTGGTTATCGACCTGGACATCTGCGTTGGGTGTAACGCCTGTGTCACTAGCTGCAAAGAGTGGAACACAGCCGGCTACTCCGCACCATTATCGGATACCGACCCCTATGGCGCAGATCCTAGCGGAGTTTTCTTTAATCGTGTGCACAGTTATGAAGTGATAAATACACAAGGGGAAAGTGTCACAATCAACTTTCCAAAGTCTTGCTTACATTGTGACGATGCCCCCTGTGTCACCGTTTGCCCGACGGGCGCCTCTCACAAACGCGAGGAAGACGGCATAGTCTTGGTTGACCCTGAGCTGTGCATGGGGTGTAAGTTGTGTTCGTGGGCCTGTCCTTATGGTGCTCGTGAATACGATGAACACGACGGCATCATGAAGAAATGCACCTTGTGTGTGGACAAGATCTACAATCCTAATTTGCCGGAACACAGTCGCGTACCTGCTTGTGTCAGTGCCTGTCCAACCGGAGCGCGAAGTTTTGGTGATCTGGGCGACGAACACTCCCCGGTGAGTCAATTGGTCAAAGACCGGGGTGGTTTTGATCTTATGCCAGAGCAGGGGTGTGCACCGGTGAACAAGTACCTCCCACCACGGCAACGTCAACCGGCGACTTCTCAGGCGAAACCATTAGAAGAAAAAGTGGAGTCTATCGATAACGTGGTACTGCGTTGGGTGGATAAGATTTTGAGCGCCTAATGCATCCAGCGCTATCCGTCATTTTATTTTCCACAGCCTCCGGTGCGGGTTATGGCTTACTGATTTTTGTTGTCTTGGGCCGTTTGTTATGGCTGCCTAGCGATTCAACGGCTCTTGTTTGGGGGTTTGTTTTGTCCCTAGTGCTGATTGTGGGCGGGCTGTTGTCCTCTACCTTTCATTTAGGCCGTCCAGAACGGTCATGGCGTGCATTTTCTCAGTGGCGCACTTCCTGGTTGAGTCGAGAAGGTGTCATGGCGATTGTGACGTTTGCACCCATGGCAGGGTTGGTGTGGCATTGGTTTGCAAGACCTAATGATGAGTTGCTTCTGCTGGTAGCGGGTGTTTTTGCAATGGTCGGCGCTTTGGTGACAGTCTTCACCACTTCCATGATCTACGCATCCCTAAAACCGATCCCGGCGTGGAGTAATCCTTGGACCTCGGCGGTGTACTTGTTATTCGCGTTGATGACAGGCGGCTTGCTGTATTACATATTGGTGTCTTGGTTGACGCAAAACCAAAACTTGATCCTTGTTGAACTCACTATTGGCTTAATATTGTCTGGTGCGTTGGTGAAACTGTTGTACTGGCGGCACGTCAGTAGCGACGTGAGTTCGACAACGCCTGAATCGGCAACTGGGTTGGGGCAACTGGGTAAGGTCAGTCAATTACAAGCACCCCACAGTCAGGAAAATTATTTGCTTAAGGAAATGGGCTTTAAAATTGCCAGGAAGCATGGGCAACGACTCAAGTGGATTTGTTTTTTCACAGCCTTTGTCGCCCCGGTTAGCGTGATGCTATTGGCTTTATTTGTACAAGGCCTTGCCATGAAGCTCCTGCTGCTAAGCGCGTTGGCTAGTATGGCTATCGGTGTGTTCATAGAGCGGTGGTTGTTCTTTGCTGAAGCTAAGCACGTGGTAACCCATTACTACCATGAGGCGCGGTATCAATGAGACCCACAAAGATTCGAGTCGGCGGCGTACCAGAGCATTTCAATTTGCCATGGACTTTGGCAGTAGAGGAAGATGCCTTTGCACATCTTAACGCCCGGGTAAGCTACAAGGAATATCCTGAAGGCACAGGGGCCATGACGAGGGACTTGAGTGACAACAAACTGGATATGGCCATAGTGTTGTCCGAGGGTGCGGTGGCTCATGCGGTTAAGCAAAAAGACTGTGCTCTTGTGAAAGTCTTTGTACGATCCCCGTTGATCTGGGGTATACACGTTGCTCACGAAGGTAAGCTAAGACGCATCACGGACGTGCGTGGATCTCGTTATGCCATCAGTCGATACGGTTCTGGCTCCCACCTTATGGCGATTGTTGACGCGGCCACCCGGGGATGGTCGGTAAACGATCTAGAGTTTGTGACTGTCGATAACATCAAGGGGGCTCAAACTGCGTTGTCTAATGGCAAGGCGGATGTGTTTTTCTGGGAGCGATTTATTACCCAACCCCTGGTGGATGCCAAAGTTTTTCGACGGGTGGGTCAACGACCCACACCTTGGCCCTGCTTTTGTGTTTCTGTGCGGCGAACCCTGTTGAAAAGAAAATCGCAACTGGTCAGAGATGTTCTGTCCGAGGTGGAGATCTACGCGAAACGCCTTCAGAGGCGAAAGAGCACCATTGAGGTTGTTCAGCATAAATACGGACTCAAACACAAAGACGCCCAACAGTGGTTTCAGGGTGTCCGTTGGGCGGGCGGGTTCAGCCGACCCAAAAAGGAGCTTCGGCAGATTATCCAGTCCCTAAAAACTGTGGGAGTGCTGGAACCCGGTGTTAATGATGATTCTGTCGTTTGGTGGGCCTTATAGGGTCGATTTTCGTAGATTATGTATGATAAAACGCCGCTAATCGTATAAAATCTGGGCAAAAAATAAGGTGTGCCACCCATGCGCGAAAAGACCAGTTACTGGCAAATCGCCCAGAGCCCAGCCTTCCAAGACATGGTGCAGCAAAAACGCACGATGGTGAGGCGTCTAACCTGGATCGTGTTGGTCCTATTTGGAATATTTACCCTCGCC
>JBCCFQ010000235.1:0-5985 GCA_039029655.1 Pseudomonadota bacterium
ACCGACTAGTAGGCGTTGTCGCCTTTTTTTTCATGGAAGTGGCGCTCGCCCAGCGGCCTGTCACGGTGGGTGTGGTTTACGACGGAGAGCAGTATCAGTTTGCTCAAGTCGGCGAGATTTTTAAGCGCGAGTTGCTAGATTTGACATCCGGCGAGTTTGCCGTGGACTTTGTCGAATACCGTGGCAACTGGACTAGGGCAAGCATCAACCAAGCCCTCGACCAAGCATACGGCAATCCGCAGATAGACATGGTCTTAGCCATGGGGTTTGCCACCAATCAAATCGTAGTTGGTCGTGAGAATTTTCCAAAACCAACGTTTTTACCATTGGTTTTTGATACCGAGTTAACCGGTGCTCCAACGGACTCTGAGAGTAACGGTAGCGGCAAAACCAACCTCAACTATCTCACTGGCCGAGTGCCAGTTGAGGAAGAACTGGTAACCTATCAACGTATTGTAGCGTTCGACCACGCAGCCGTTTTTATTGATGAATTGGTGTTGCAGTCTATCCCGGGTCTCACAGAAGCTTTGGCCGAGCTTGGAACACCTCTGGGTTTCAGCATCAGCATTGTTGAACACGACGGGACGCGTCACGACTTAGCGAAAGACGTTCCGGAGAACGCAGACGTTGTTCTTTATACCGGCCTGCCGCGAATGCCAACCGAAGACATCGACCGGCTCATAGAAGACTTAACTGATCAGGGCATACCCACATTTAGTCTTTCAGAACGATCGTTGGTGGAAAGAGGCATGCTTGCCGCAGATACCGTCGACACGGATTGGACACGGCTTGGACGCAGAAATGCCCTTAACATGCAGTCGGTGATGTTGGGAGAACCCGCCGCAAGACAGTCCATTTACTTCGCTGGAAAGCAGGAACTAACCATCAATATGAAAACTGCTCGGCGACTGGGTTTGTCACCCCGGTTTGACGTATTGAGTGAAGCCACCCTGCTAAATACAGAACCCGCGCCTAGCGGGCCCAGTCTTAATTTAAGAAACGTCGCTGAAATGGCCATTACTGCCAACTTAGACTTACAAGGTGAGTCGCTAAACATCGACGCTGCGGATCAAGACGTGCGGTTGGCTGACAGTGGCTTGCTGCCACAGTTGTCATTGAGTGCGAGTCAATTAACACGAAAAGCAAGCCAAAGCGTCTCAGCAGGTTTGTTTCCCGAGAGATCCACTGACGGTTCGCTAAGTCTAAGCCAGACCATTTACTCCGATGATGTTTACGCGAATCGCGATATTTCCCGTAACAATCGCAATGCGGTTGTCTCAAACTTTGAGGTAACACAGTTAGATGTTATCAATGAAGCGAGCCAAGCTTACATCGACGTCCTACGGGCACAAAACCAGCTGAATATCCAACAACAAGACTTGGAGTTGACTAAGTCAAACTTAGATTTGGCCAGAGATAGAGTGCGCTTGGGCGCATCCACCAACGCAGATGTGTATCGTTGGCAAAGTAACTTAGCAACCACACGCTCCCAAGTGCTGCTTGCTCGCGCCGCCTTGCAACAAGCGAGGGAAGCACTAAACCGAGTACTACATCGACCCATTACCGACCCGTTCAGTTTGGAAGCCGCTGGTATTGATGATCCTTTCGTTATGACTACCGACGACTTTGATCGTCTGGTGAATAACCCACGCTCATTTAATTGGCTTACCGACTTCGCCGTGACCTATGGCCTAGAAAATGCACCAGAACTTCAGGCCATTAATGAACAGATCATGGCTCAGTCCAGAGACATAACAAACCAAAGACGCGACTATTGGCTGCCCGATCTGGAATTGTCCGGGCAGCTGTCGGACAATCTGAATCAGTCCGGGCTGGGGGCCGGTGGCTTAGGCGATGGGCAGTCCGATTGGACCGTGTCCATCAGTGCCAGCCTACCCGTATACACCGGCGGAGCACGCAAATCACAGCTAAATCGCTCGGAGATTCAGCTTCGACAACTGCGAGTCCAAAGGGCTGCTTTGGCCGAACGCATCGAGCAACAGATTCGCGCGGCGATGCACGCCATAAACGCCAACTACGCCAACATTGAGCTGTCAAAGACCGCCGCCGAATCAGCCAAGCTCAACTTGGATCTCATCACCGATGCCTATGCCAAGGGCACTTTAAGCATCTTGGATCTTCTGGATGCTCAAAGCCAAAGTCTTGACGCCCGCCTCAGTGCAGACAACGCCGTCTATGACTTTTTGTCTTCGGCGTTAAATATGCATCGCGCGACCTCTCGATTCGATTTTTTATTGAGTACCGAAGACAAAGCCCGGGTCTTCAAAGAGTTTGAAGATTTTTTAAACGCTAAGGAAGCCGAGTTAACAAACGGCCGATAGGAAACACCCCATGTACACCCATGCAAAGTCCTTTCTCGTCTTGAGCGCACTGTTTTTGACCGCGTGCGAACCCACCGCAGAAGTCAGTGAACAGCCGTTAAGACCCGTCCGCTACATTACCGTTACTGACGATAACGACGCACGAATTCGCTCCTTCTCTGGAACGAGCCGCTCAACCCAAATCTCACGTTTAAGCTTTAAGGTCAGTGGAACGTTGGTGGAGCTTCCTATTGAGGTAGGCGATCGACTAAGTCCTGGTGACTTGGTGGCACGGCTGGATGCGTCGAGCATGGATCTCGAAGTACAACAAACACAGGCCAGTTTGGTGCAAGCGGAGGCGAATGCTCGAAACTCCCTATCCAACTACGAGCGTGTCAAAGGTCTTTATGAAAACAACAATGCATCGCGAAACGATCTTGACTCGGCACGGGCTCAGTCTGAATCTGGAAACGCACAGGTTAGGGCAGCGCAAAAAAGCCTGGAACTGGCAAGATTAAATCGATCTTATACGCGACTAACGGCAGAACAAGACTGTACGGTGGCTTCTGTTTCCGTAGACTTAAATGAAAACGTGAACCCGGGTGGCGAGGTCGCTCGGGTGAATTGCGGTACAGGGCTCGAGGTGGAATTAGCCATTCCGGATAGCTTGATTTCCGCCATCACGCCCAGTCTAAACGTTGGGATTCGATTTGACTCTATCGCCAATACAACGTTTCCTGGAACCATACGAGAAATTGGCATCGCTGCTTCAAGCGGAGCCCCCACATTCCCGGTAATTGTCTCAGTAGACAGTAATAATCAAGACCTGAGGGCGGGACTGTCAGCCGACGTTACTTTCGCATTCCCCTCCACCCAACAGGGTGATGCCCACATCATCCCACTTTCCGCCATAACCAACGACGGCGAACAAACCTTTGTGTTTGTTGCAGTGGCTGGCGGGGATGACCAAGCCACACTGAGCAAACGCTCCATCACCGTTGGGGAACTCACAGACTCTGGTATCGAGGTTTTGCAAGGCCTGGAGGATGGTGATCGAGTCGTCACTGCGGGAGTCTCGGTGGTCCGAGACGGCCAAACGGTTCTTTTGAGATAAGTAGACGACTATGCATCTAACGGAATTTGCGATTCGTCGAAACAGAATCACCATTATTGTTGTGACGTTGATGATCATGTCGGGCATCAGCGCCTACGTGGCACTACCCAAAGCACAAGACCCAGGCTTCATCGTGCGAACTGCCGTTGTAACCACCAGGTTTCCCGGTGCCAGTCCAGAACGTGTGGAAAAACTTGTCACCGACAAAATTGAAAAACGCGTTCAGGAAATGCCGGAGGTTGACAACATTGAATCGGAGTCCAGAACGGGCGTCTCCATCATCAATGTCAACTTCAAAGAATCCTACAAGGAAATGCAGCCTATTTTCGATGATCTGCGACGCAAAGTAGAAAGTGTCGCCCAAGATTTACCCGCTGGTGTTCCTGCCTCTACGGTGAACGATGAATTTGGTGATGTTTTTGGAAGTGTCTACGCGATAACCGGTGACGGTTTTAGCTACGCCGAACTCAAAGATGTTGCCGATGAACTTCGAGACGATCTGCTCAAAGACCCAGATATTGCCAAGGTCAATATTCATGGCGCACAAGAAGAGAGCATTTTCGTCGAGTACAATAACGCCCGCCTAACCGAACTGGGACTCTCCCCCAGACAGCTATCGGGTGTACTAGCGTCAGCAAACATCCTGTCCAGCGGCGGGGATATTGTTAGTGGTCGGGAACGGATCGTGCTTGAACCCACTGGCAACTTCGAGTCCATCGAAGACTTGGCACGCACTGTGGTGCAACTACCGGATGGTGGCGTGGTGTATCTTCGAGATATCGCCACCATCTATCGAGACTACCAGGACCCACCCGAAAGCATCACAAGAGTCAACGGTGAACCCGCGTTAGCACTGGCGATCGCCATGCGCGAAGGCGGAGATATTCTGAAACTTGGGGACCGACTCAACGTCATCGTTCCGGAACTCATGTCCCAGTACCCCTGGGGTGTCGAGCTAGAAAAGATTTGGTTTCAGGCAGACTTGGTTCGCACAAACGTCGATAACTTCATCTCAAGCCTGCTACAGGCGATTGGTATCGTTATCGTCGTCATCGTTTTGTTTCTTGGACTCAAGACTGGGCTTGTTGTTGCTAGCCTTATTCCCGCCACGATGATCATCAGTTTTTACCTGATGCAAGTCTTCGGTATCACCGTTAACCAAATATCGTTGGCCGCATTGATCATCGCGTTGGGTCTTTTGGTGGATAACGCTATCGTTATTGTGGAGTCCATTTTGGTGAAACGTGAGCACGGCATGTCAGCGATTGAGGCAGCCGTGGACTCTGGGCGTGAACTCATGGCACCGCTTCTAGTATCGTCCTTAACCACGGCAGCCGCATTCATGCCCATTGCTCTTGCTGAATCCGCCGTTGGGGAATACACCTCCGATATTTTTTATGTCGTAACAATTGCGTTGTTGATCTCATGGACTCTAGCGATGACGCTTCTACCCATGTTGTCCACGGTAGCGCTGCGTGTCTCGAAAAGCGAAGGAGATGTGACAGAAGGTGCTTGGTACCGGCGATATCGCGGTATTCTAGTTTGGTGCCTCAGACACCGCGCTGCCTTCGGCGTCTTAGTGGTGGCTTTGTTTGTTCTGGCCATACAAGGTTTGGGTTTGGTACGTCAAGAATTCATCGCCCCTTCGGAAGATCCGCTACTGACTGGCAAATTGGAAATGCCCATAGGATCCGCCATTGAGGCAAGCCATGATGTGGTCCAAGAAGTTGATCGGTACATGACTGATACTTATGCAAATGCAAATGAGCCGTTGGTAAGGAACTGGTTAATGTTCATCGGTGAAGGCGGACCTCGATTTACCCTGGCATTAGACCCACCGAAGCGCAATCCAGCCAATACGTTCATGATTGTAAACACGGTGGATGGCCAAGTGGCTGACGACGTGATTGCGGACCTTCAGGAACACCTTTTCCAAACACAACCTGATTTGGACAACCAAATTTCACGTCTAGAAAACGGCCCACCGGTGGGCTACCCCATTCAGATTCGTCTGTCCGGGGACTCTGCCGACACGCTCTACGGAATCGCGGACGAAACCACCAGCCTTATGTACTCCATTCAAGGGGTCACATCAATCAAAAACACCTGGGGCCCACAAACCAAAAAACTGATTGTTGAGGTCAATCAGGAAAGGGCTCGGCGTGCAGGTGTTAGCAGCGACGATGTGGCCTACTCCCTGGAAGCTAGCCTTTCTGGTATTGAAATGACCCAGTATCGCGAAGACGATTCGCTGATACCCGTAACGCTACGTACCGTAGAAGCCGATAGAGAGACGACAATCCACGATCCACAACGGGGGAAGTTTTACATTTTTGACTCTCAGAAGGCATGTTCTTATTCTCTTCCACCAATCACAACAATACGTGCTCATACTCAATACACGGACGGATCGCGCGATCCAAGTAAGCACGCAAGGCACGATCCCAAATTTGGACCATGGTTTGCCAAAAAAAGGGTGATGCCAAGGCACCCTGAGCGCGGGCCGCGGGCGGGGGGGGGGGGGGGGGGGGGGGGGGGGGGGGGGGGGGG
>JBCCFQ010000236.1:0-5978 GCA_039029655.1 Pseudomonadota bacterium
ATCAATGGCACCATCAATCGTGGAGACAAAGTAGTATCAACCAAGGTGGCAGCACCGCTGCAGTATGGAGACCCTTGGGGCAAGAAAAAGAAACGACGTAAATAAGCAAAAAAGGCCGGCGCTAAGCCGGCCTTTTTTTATCGCCAGCGTCCCAAATACTCGGAATGCTCGTAAGGGAAAGCAAACGACCACCGACTTCGCGCATGTATCACCCCGGTGGGACCACGGGCGTTGATGAATCGACTCTTCACCAACTGCTTACTCCAGTACACCCCCAAGCCATTAGCAGAATGAGAATCCCGAAGTATCAGCACCGCGGTTTTGTCCCCGTGTGAACCGAGGTCGAAAGCAACCACTGCGCCCATCGGTGCATCACCAGCCCACCCATTCATCATTCGATAAAGCTTGCGATAACCGCCCTGCACTTGAGGCCCGATGTAATTCCAACCGACACCCGGATGTTCGTAACCACTGTGCTGCACCAACGACACTTTATTGCCGGTTGTTTCATTCCAGGACACAAAGAGAATTGCGTTAACCCCCACTCGCACTGGTCTTGCATCAATCCGCGCGGGTCTGACTCGAGCTTTTTTGACGGCTCGAAAAAAACCACGTGGCAACGCCCTGTCATTGGAATCAACAACACGAAAATAGCTCAATCGTCCCCTCGGACCAACGTCTGTAGCCATGTGAATTGTGAAATTTCCCCCGTGAGACCCTCGAAACAGAGGGGTCAAAACTGCCGTCAACGGCTTAGAACCCCGATTCAGATAAGCCGATTGAACCCGGGGCTCCGCAGCAACTCCACCGGCTAGAACTAATAGAAGTGTAAATACCACACCATTCCTTGGCATACTTGGACCCTCCATGGTCAATCCTGCCCTTTCAATGTAGTCGTCGTCTGGTAGGATTTCCAGTCGGAACCAGCCAACTAATGGATGGTCTAAAATGAGAACAACAAGCGTTTTATTCGGGAAAATCTTATGTCAAAGCTTGGGATAGCAGCACTGGTAGGGTTGATTATCGGCGTGGCAGTAGCGAAAGCTCCTTGGGAGACATTGGGAGAAACTACCCCGGAAGTCGACGGAACCCGAACAGCCAGCGAAACCCTAAGGGAGCTGGTATCCAGTGACCAGGACAGTGAAGAATTGGACCAACGATATATCCAAATGCTGGACGCGCTAGCGGCGGTGGTAGATCACGAGGTTTCCGAGCGTCGACGATTGGAAGAAAAGCTAAATTCGCTTACCCAGGAATTAGGCACTCAGACACCCGCCACCCAAGTTACCGAGCCTACCCGCGTATCAAGGGTGACCTCTGCCAACCGAAATCAAAAACCTTTGGTTGAGCGCCTGGAGTCCACTGGCATGTCGGCCTCAGAGGCGTTGGAAGTAAAATCAATGGTAGATGAAATCTCCCTTGCACAACTAAACTTTGAGGACCAAGCACGCCGAGGCAACTGGGATCGCGACGCTCGACGCCAAGGTAGACGGGAAGTTGAACAGCTTCGGGCGAGCTTAAAGGAAAACCTAGGTGAGTCGAAGTACGACCAATATCTATTCGCCATGGGCCAACCCAATCGTTTAACAGTGACTGATGTGATCAACAACTCAGCCGCGGAAACCGCCGGTCTGCAACCGGGTGACGTGGTATTGCGCTATGGGGGCGAGCGTTTGTACAGTCGAAGGGATTTACGCTCAGTCACATCGGTGGGTCAAGGTGGCGAAACTATGACTGTTGAGATCTTAAGAGATGGTCGTCCACTTCAAATGTTTCTACCGCGAGGACCCTTGGGTGTTCAACTAAGCATGACGTCCGTCAATCCCGGCGGAGGTGGATAGGAACATCGTTGCCAGCTACACAGTCCCGGTTGATTTCAATCATCGAGAAACCGATGGCTCTATTAGACTAACAACAGAGCCAACCATGCAATTCATCGTCGAACATTGTATTCAACTGACCGGTGGATCGCCCATCCACATATCAGACGGTGAGTTCACGGCGTTAGGAGTTTTGGAGCAACGCGACGGCGTGTGGATCGCGTCATCCCTCAAGTGGAAACCCTTCTAGCCTGTACCGCCGACGGTAATACCGTCGATTCGCAACGTTGGCTGCCCCACACCCACAGGAACACTCTGTCCCTCTTTGCCACAGACACCAACGCCTTCGTCCAACTCAAGATCGTTACCCACCATGGAGACCCTGGTCAACACATCGGGACCGTCGCCAATCAATGTTGCACCCTTCACTGGGTGGCCAACCTTGCCATTTTGAATTAGATAAGCCTCATTTGCAGAGAAAACAAACTTGCCGGAGGTGATATCCACCTGCCCTCCGCCGAAATTGGTGGCATAGATACCAGACTCAACGGACTCGATAATTTCCGTCGGGTCATGAGGTCCAGGTAGCATATAAGTATTGGTCATTCTTGGCATGGGCAAATGGGCGAAAGATTCGCGACGTCCATTTCCCGTGGGCTTCACTCCCATCAAACGAGCATTCATCTTGTCTTGCATATACCCTTTGAGCACACCGTTTTCTATCAACGTTGTGCACTGAGTCTGAACGCCCTCGTCGTCAAAGTGTAGAGAACCCCGACGATTTTCCAACGTTCCATCGTCCACGACCGTACACAGATCTGTCGCCACCCGCTCTCCCAAACGATTTGCGAACGCCGACGTGCCTTTGCGATTAAAGTCTCCTTCCAAACCATGACCGATGGCTTCGTGTAACAACACACCAGGCCAGCCGGGGCCTAGGACAACCGTCATGGCGCCGGCCGGTGCATCCACGGCCTCAAGATTCACCAGGGCTTGTCTAACCGCTTCCCTGCCCAAATTGATGGCCCACTCATTGTCTCTAAAGGCGTGATAGGCAATACGTCCACCACCGCCAGCATAGCCTTGCTCCCTTCGACCATTCTGTTCCACGATCACTGAAACATTGAGTCGAACCAGAGGCCGTACATCTGCACCGAAAGTACCATCGTTTCCAGCCACCAAAATCACATCATGTACGCCCGCCAAGCTCACATTGACCTGCTTTACCCTGGGGTCGATTTGCCGGGTTTTTTTGTCGACTTCCTCCAGTAGGGATACCTTTTCTTGATCTGTCAGTGTTTCTATCGGGTCCATTGGCACATACAGGGTGTGTCCTGGACTGCTTTGCCAGGGGGCAACTTTGCGATCCTGACCGGCTCGGGCAATGGCCCGGGCAGCGGTTGAGGCTTCTTCCAATGCCGGTAACATGATTTCATCGGAGTAGGCAAAACCAGTCTTTTCGCCGCTGATAGCGCGAACGCCGACACCCTGCTCTAAAGTGTGGTTACCATCCTTAACAATACCGTCCTCGAGGCTCCAAGATTCGTGGCGACTCACCTGAAAATACAGGTCCGCATCATCAATGGTATGCCCCATTATGCCTCCCAGGATTTTCGACAACTGATTCTCATCAAGTCCGGAGGGCTCAAGGATTCTCGATTTTGCAATCGCTAAGGGATTAGTCATAGGGACGTACACACTGTGAGAGGCTATTCTGCAGTTTAAGGGCTACGGTGTCTGTGCTCAACGCACAATTGAGATTCTGGCTATCCAGCATTCCCTTGGCGAGCGGAAACACCGATTTGTTCAATCACCGGTTCTTCCCAGCTTCCGGTGATTCGATACTGCACCGCCGACATTTGCTTTAGGGGCTCTTTGAACAGCTGAGAGAACACCAATAAGGCAGCACCAGCGCCCGGGCCACCAAGCAGGGCACCGGCGACGGGCAAGGAATTACCCAGCTCCGCTCTAACTACGGCTGTTTGATCGTAGTCCTTACTGACAAGCCCGGTACGACCGACAATACCCACGTCGGCGGCGGGGCCTGCCAGCACCAGATTGTTGGTGTAAGCGTTACCTTTTTCGAAGGAGAAATCCCCGGATATAGAGTCAAAACCAAGGCCTTTATCGAACACGTCCCGGAAGTCCAACGACAATCGTCGAGGCAAGGCTGCCACACTGAGCAAACCAAAGACTCTCCCGGCCTTAGGTCTAACGGTAGTGAGTTGTCCTTTGGATACCCCCACGCTGGCCGTGCCGGAAAGCTTGTGCAAGAACCGCTGACTGGGGGGACCGTCCCAATTGAGATTTAAAGTCAACTCGGCCTGATCAGCACTCAAAGCGTCGCCATAGCCTAAGTCCGTCATGGTGGATGCCACGTTGCTACTGGTCAAACGAAGATCGAATTCGGATTTGTGACCATTGGCACCAAATGCCCACAAACCACTGGCGTCGGTCTCAAAACTCGGTGCATCGGTCTGAAGGTTCACCAACCTGAGGCCATTAGGCTCTTGTCGGAGTTGAGCATTGAGTGCTCCAAACTTCATGTCGCCATAAATGAAATCGGCCACTTTTATTTGTAGTGATGCAATCTTTCGTGGGTCAGCTGCTTCATCGGCAGGCTCGTTCTTATCGTTTTGATCCGAAGCCACTAGATGTAGTCGGGTCATATCCATGATGATGGGTCGTGCGACACCACTTTCAAAGGGCACGAAAATAGACCCGTCGATGGTGCTCCCACTGATTTGAACCAGCCATTCGCGAATGTTGTGGTCTAGTTTGAAACCAACATCGCTGAAACGCTGACCAAAGGCGATGACCTCACCCGCCTGCACATTGACGGACCGAACGATTTCCTGAAGGGGTGTTCCTCCCTCTTCTCCGTCACCCAGTTTTAACCAACCGTCCAAATCAAACACCGGCAGTTCACCAGAGACCACAACACGATCGGTACTGGTGAGCGCAGGAAAATCCGGACCAAAACTTAAGTTTGCACGAGCAAACGACCAACCCTTTTCGTCAGTCTTTTTTAAATTACCAACAAGTCGTACATCGTCACCGAAACTGAATTCCGCGTCTATCTCATTGGGTTCTGGAAAACGTAGATCCAACATCATTGGACGGGTTTCCCCCGCCGCCACGTAAAAAGGCGGTGGAAGCTTGAGCTCAGCGCCATCAAAGTCTGTTTCAACAATGATGTTCGGAGATTCATTTGAATCATCGTTTGCCCGAGGAAAGCGAACAATGGACTGCCAAGGAAGCGGCCCTTGTAGAATCTTAGATGGATCCCCTGAGAGCAGCGTCAAGTTTTCGGGCGCCAAGGAACCTCTGGCCACCAGCATGGTGGCATCCACTATTCCGTCGTCGGATACAGAAGGCACAATGTCAATGGAAACGGGCGAACCAAACAAGCTTGCCTGGACCTTGTTTGCTCGGAGCGCCGTTTTGGAAAAGCCCAACCGGCCGGTGACGGCTTCTAGTCTATGGCTGATGTCTGACAGAGAAACCGCAGCGTTGTCTAAATTGACATAGCCGGTCACCGTGGTCTTCTCCCGCTCTTTTGCAGGAAAGCGAATCTCAAGCTGCGCGTCCCCATCCCCTTCCAGATTCAAGGTATGGAGTTGACCACCAAACCCCTTTCCAACCGGACTGTTATGCACAAAGCCCAGAAGGTTTGAGAGTGGCGATTTTGAACGGCCACGAATATCCACCACCCCTTTACGCAAGTCTGCGATATTCACTTCGCTATTGAATAACAGGTTATCCGCAACAAACCCTTCACTCACTTTTGCGTCCAAGGACTCATTGTCAAACACAACGTCCACATTAGCGTTTTCCAATGCCGGCCATCCGTTGGCGTAGTTAAGGGTTAGATTCTGAACGCTGAACGAGGCGTTAAAATGGCCTTGCCCTTGATCAAAAGGAAACCCTTTCACTGGGCCATCGAACACCACAACCCCTTCAGGGACTCGTCCAGCAGTGATTGCGTTATCCAGCCACGATAAAACGGTGGGTGGAATTTTTGATTTGGGATAGTACGGGCGAGCATTGGCGACCACGGCATCCCGAACATCGGAACGCAGTTCTAGCGTAGGAATGACACCGTTCCCTGGCACATTCAGACGAAAGGTCGTCGTGGTTTTTGCATCGGTATTTGAC
>JBCCFQ010000237.1:0-5978 GCA_039029655.1 Pseudomonadota bacterium
ACTTCGGTATCTTCATCGGTTTGGAAGGTGGTATCGATGGATTGGTTCACCTGTCTGACCTTTCTTGGGACTTGCCCGGCGAGGAAGCCGTCCGCAACTTCCGAAAAGGTGACGAGATTGAAGCATCTGTGCTTTCCATCGATCCAGAACGAGAAAGGATTTCTCTTGGTGTCAAACAGCTAGACAAAGATCCGTTTGCGACCTACCTGGCTACTCACCAGAAGGGCAGTATTGTCTCTGGTGTTGTGAAAGAAGTGGATGCTAAGGGTGCTGTGCTTGATTTAGCTGAGGGAATAGAAGGGCAACTGCGAGCGTCCGAATTGTCCCGCGAAAGAGTTGAAGATGCACGAACCCATTTGAAGGTCGGCGAAACGGTTGAAGCGCGCTTAACAGGCGTCGACCGAAAGACCCGACAAGTTACATTGTCCATTAAGGCTAAAGAAGCTCACGAGGAAGCAGAGGCTATGCAGAATTACCAGTCTTCATCCTCTTCGGCGGCCAGCACCAGCCTTGGTGACCTGCTCAAAGAGAAGATTTCTGAGAGAGGGTCGGACTAGGGAAGCGCGCCGAAAGGTGTGTTGTTTTATGAATCTTAGATTGCTGAGAAAATAGGTATGACCAAATCAGAATTGATCGAAATCCTTGCTCAAAAGCAAAAGCACTTACCGGCTAAAGATGTGGAGCTGGCGGTAAAGCATCTTCTGGATATTATGAGTGATGCATTGTCCCGCGGTGAACGCATCGAAATTCGGGGCTTTGGCAGTTTCTCGTTGCACTTTCGTCCACCGCGAATGGGCAGAAATCCAAAGACGGGTGAGGCAGTTGCGTTGTCCGGCAAGCATGTTCCTCATTTCAAGCCCGGCAAAGATCTGCGTGAAAGGGTCAATGCCAGTCAGGGTGTACCCATAAAAAACTAGTTAACCAACTAGACACGACTTAAGGGGCGAACCACGGCAGCAAACTGCCGGGTTCGCCTTTTTTCGTTGAGGCCGATACTGCCTGTTTGTTTTTCAAAAAAGACCAGTGACCGCCACAAGCCGGTCTGATACATTGGCCCTTCCTTAGGCGGCTAAGAGTTTATTTGTCATGCTCCGAGCGGTGTTTTATGCATTCCTGATTTTCGTGACGGTCCTAATTGGGGTGACATTTACTACACTGAATCCAGGGTCGATCAATCTGGACCTGGCCTTTCTCCAGACCGAAAGCCGGGTCTCTACGGCTTTTGCTGTTACTTTTGTCCTGGGGTTTGTGTTTGGCATTGGTGTCTTGAGTTTGTCGGTGCTAAGACTTATGAATCAGCGACGAAAACTGAAAAAGTCACTGCGTCTGGCTGAGGCCGAGGTCAACAACCTGCGAAGTATTCCACTGAGAGATGCTGAGTGAGCCCGTACTTTTACTGATCCTATTCATCGCTGCTGCTGGATTGGGTTGGTTTTTTGCTCGCCGCTTAGGTGCGCCTAAGCAGTCCGGCCAGCTATTGCCCAATAGTGAATACTTCAAAGGTGTTAACTATCTTCTAAATGAACAACCTGACCGGGCCCTAGAGGTTTTTCTCAAGCTGGTGGATGTGGACCAGAGCACCGTTGAAACCCATTTTGCTTTAGGCGGTTTGTTTCGAAAGCGCGGAGAAGTGGATCGGGCTATTCGAATACATCAAAACCTCATGGCCCGTCCCAACCTGGGTCGAAGCGAACGAAACGCCGCCATGTACGCACTTGCTCAGGACTATTTGAGTGCTGGTCTGCTGGATCGTGCTGAGGGTCTGTTGCGCCAGGTTAGCCAGGTGGACGTACATCGTCAGGATGCCCTGGGTGGTTTGATTCGCATATACGAGTCCCAGAAGGACTGGGAAAAGGCCCTGTTGACCCACAAAAACCTGTTACCCATGAGTGCTTCCGCCAGCGTGGCGGGCCATTATCACTGTGAGCTTGCCCAGGAACATATGGCGTCGGGCGATCTAAAGAAAGCCAGGGATGAGTTGCGAAAAGCAAAATCTTCCACACGCAATCACGTTCGGGCGGCGCTGTTGCGTATCCAAATTGCCGAGAGGCAGGAAGATTGGAAGCTGGTTAGAAAGCTGTGTTTGTCGATTCTCCAGGAACAACCGGAGTTTGCACCCCTTGCGCTGAGTCAGTTGAAGAAGGCGGTGTCCATCCTCAATAGCCGCGGCGGGATAGACAAGGTTTTGGAGCAAGTGGCTAAACGCAGCGCTATGGCGAAACAGGCCATTGCCTATACCGCTTTGGCAGATCCTGAGTTCAATAGTGAAGTGGCCGAATCATGGGTGACCGAGTCACTACGCAATAATCAAAAGTTGCAAACGTTGCTTGGTCGCGTTGAGCCCGAACAGCAACGAGTCGCGCCTGACCGGGCAGTTTCGCTGCTTCGTGCATTGATGCCTGAATCATCGCAGTTTAGATGTAAGAACTGCGGGCTTACTGGATCTGTAATGTATTGGCTTTGCCCGAGCTGCAAAACTTGGGATTCTACAGCGCCTTTGACTTCGATCTCCTTGGAGTTGGAATTGGATTCGAGCCCCACCCTTGAAGTTACTTCTTGAGCTGCTAATCTTTTTTTGAGCGAGCCGTTCTGTAAAGCCCGCTGTATGGAAACAAACCAACCGTTCCAAGGAGGGACGCAATGAATACATTTGTAAAGACTCTATCTTTAATTCTCATAACATTGTCATCAACCCTGGCTGTTGCAGGTCCGGTGGATATCAATAGTGCTGACGCTACCACCCTCACCAAGGAATTGGTGGGTGTTGGGGCTGCTAAAGCAAAGGCGATAGTCGTATATCGTGAGCAACACGGTGCATTTACCAAGCCCGCCGACATACTAAAAGTGAAGGGTATCGGTGTGAGAATTCTCGAAGATAATCGCCACAATATTCGTATCGACTCTAAGTCGGCGAAGAAAAAGGTTGTGAGTAAAAAGCGCGCCGAGCAAAAGTAGCGCACGCACTAACACTGGGTCGCCTCATCTGGCGGCCCAGTTTTTTTATGGAACAAAAATACTCGAAAAGTTTTTAGCTAGTAGGCCTTAGGATCTACTAACTACGACGACGGTCAGTTACACGTCGCTCGGTTGTCTGTGGTCGGTTCTTGCGAATAGTTTTTGCAATTTCTACCACGTAAGGGTCCCACCCCCCGATGAAAAACTCATCATCGTGAATCTTTTTTTCCTTAGTCTTTTTTGCGGACTTACTTGCCATAAAAATCGTTTCCTTGTCGTATTAAACACTAGTGAATACGACAAAAAATGTCTGCGAACACATTCACATTGTACCAGGAATTGCTGTGCCTCGGGACTCAACCCGACCGATTTTATGTTCAATAGCCGCTTAAGTTATGCGGTATCCGCCTCTTGTTGTTCGACAGTTTTGTTACGGCGGTAACTTAGGCGTTTGAGAAGTAACACACCACCAGAGACGACACACAGGTAACCAAACACCATGTAATATGGCGCCGACCAAAGCCAGCTAGCAAGATAGGCAGCACCGGCGATAAACAAAACGCCCGTCAATATGTAAAAGAATGGCAGACTTTCGTAAATTGGCTTAGGTAACCACATGTTTGGTGAACCTTTGGCAAAAAGATTCTGACTAACTTAAATTGAAATCAGAAGTGGCGCTGTGTCTCGGATCACAGAAGTTGATCATGAAATAAGGTGTTACGGATATTTCTTAAAGCGACTTGGTAAGTATTGCTGTAAGTGATTGAACATAATGTAACCGTTGTTTCAGCTTTGCTTCAGGTGGTCCATTCTACAATTTAGAAAATTTGGAGACTCTTAGAAAAATGCGAGGACTTACGCTTGGCCTTTTACTGGTACTCATGTGCCTACCTTTGGGTGTCCAAGGTGAAGAAAGCATCAAGCAGCTCTTCCTGCTACAAGAGGACGGCCGGCTGGTGGTGTCAAACAATAAATTCAGCCGGTTTGACGAGCTGAAACTGAACGCCAGAGAAAAGGTTTTGGACACTCTTGAGGCCAATTCCGTGGCGGTGATCTATACCAATCAAAGAATCATTGGCTATGGGGTTTTGTCAGGCTTTCGGGATATTAAGACGGAAGCGGGGGAGCGGCTGGCGGAACTCAAAGGGGAGGACTATGCGGCTCTGGTGGTCACCAGTCGGCGCTTGCTGAACTTTAATGGAAAGTCTGGTGTATGGGGCGAGCGTAAGAGAAGCAAGTAAGCCATTGATTACCCAGAAAGTTATCCGTGTCGGGCCCAGGATATCCCACTGCTGTCCGGGGAAAACCTTTGCTCACTTTTTAGTCATCCTGCCGAATGGCAGGATCCAGTCATACTCTGCCGCGAAGCGGCGCAACACAAGTAACCAGTTTCTAGTAGTCAGTTTCAAGAGGCAGAAACAGAGGGGAATACGCAAAGTACTCAACACCGCCTGGGTCGGGAGAGAATGCCCTAACCCCTTGTCTTTGTTTATCCAAAGAAAACTTGTATGGGGGGTGCCGCTTCGCGGCAATTGGTCTACTGGGTCCTGCCCTGCGGCATGACTATCTTGGGAAGCACACTCAGGCTTGGATCTTTTCACTAGTCCTGGAACGGCACTGCTGCGAGTCCTTGGGTTTTAAGTCGATACCCCGACGTTTCTACTTAATTCTTTGACTCGCAACGAGTTTCTCAACCTCGCTTTTTTACCCGGACAGCAGTGCAGAATGTTGGGAATGTCCTTGAGTCATTCAATAATATATGGTCCAATACAGACCATATATGAAAGATCAGCTCAAAGCCTATCTCATCAGCGCCTGTCGAAGCGTATTAACGCCCCTGATAAAAATTCTGATCAGAGCAGGGATCAGCCATAAAGAGTTCTCTGAGACCGCAAAGCGGGTGTATGTGGCGATGGCTCGTGACGACTATGGTGTGCAAGGCCGTAAGACCAATATGGCTCGTGTGGCAATTCTTACCGGTTTGAGCCGAAAGGAATGCCTGCGAGTTCGACGCCTCAATGAGAACGGTGGGAAGGGCCAGGTGGAGTTTGTCCCCAACCCGGCGGCCAGAGTCGTGACCGCCTGGGCGTCCGATCCTGACTTTGCCCAAGAAGGGAGTCCAATGATTCTGCCGTTATCCGGCCCCCATCCCAGCGTGGACAGTCTTTTTGAGCGGTTTGCCGGTGACATTCCCCAGGGTGCTTTGTTGAAGGAGTTATTACGGGTGGGCGCTGTCGAGCAAAGGCAGTCAAAGCTGCTGCTTAAGCGTCGAACATTCATCCCGCCGGGCTTTGACCAAGACCGCATCAGAATTCTTGCCACCCAGCTTTCGGATCTCGGAAGCACCATCTACTACAACCTAGTGTCTGACGGGAGCCGTCGCATGCAGCGCTACGTTGTGAATGACGGCCCGTTGTCAAAAGGGGACATTGGCAGGTTTCAATCCTTGGCTACGGCACAAGGCCAGACCTTGCTCGAGGAGCTAGATCAGTTTTTGACCAAGTCCACCAGCACTGTGGCCGATGCGCCTCCTTCCCAGCGGGTGGGTGTTGGCATTTATTTTTTTGAAGAACCCGTGTCACCTGGAGGTGACTTATGATGTTTGTTAAGCAGTATCGGCCGCCTAGATTAGGTTTGATGTTTTTGGTGTTTGTTTTGTCTGGTTGCGGAGGCGGTGGTGATGCGACCATCAGCAATATTCAACCACCGGACAACACGCCACCCCCAGCCACAACCAAAAGCATTGAAGGTGGCGGAATCATTTCACGCTTTGGTGCGGGCTTTAGCAGCGTCACAGTCAACGCAAAGACTTTCGATACAACGTCATCATCTTTGACCATTACCATCGATGGTCAAGCAGCCACGTTACAAGAGTTACAGGTTGGAGATACAGTCATCGTCCAAGCAACCACCGACGATGATGGCGTGACCTCAATCGCCACCTCTATTGAGGGGGACAGCTTGATCGAGGGTCCAATATCCGTTGGTACACTCGATCAGAATGCTCAAACCTTTCAGGTACT
>JBCCFQ010000238.1:0-5963 GCA_039029655.1 Pseudomonadota bacterium
CGACTAAATGTTTCAGAAGCGTTGTCTTGCCGGCGCCGAGAAAACCCACAATCGTAACAATCGATTCTGCAGAACTTGTGGGCGACATGGCAGTGGACTTAAGGTGGCTTTCTAAGTGATGCAGAGGGTTAGTTCAAACTCAAATCGTCGATGCAGTCGAGTAACTGTGACTCCCACAAGGGATCTATCGACGTTGTTATAATCTCAATTCTACTTTCAGAAAAGTTTTGCAACGGTGTTTCAGTAAGGGCATCGTTTGATAGGTTGTATGCAAATGCACCGGTGTCAGTTGCAAACACCGCTTTCATACGGTCGACTTCCAATCCACTTAAAAATTCAAATAGCTTGTCGTGACTGAAACGTTTTAACTGATCGAAGCGCCATCCGACACTCGAAAACCCCTCGCCCTGATTTTCAATTTTGATATAGCCACAGGCTGGAATTGGTATTTGAACGTTAGGCAAGTCAGTGGAATTTAGTTCATCAAGTTGGGTCAATTCGGGTTGAGTCTGGGTCTCGCCGGTGAGTAGAGTTGAGTCCAGATCTCCGTATTCGGCAAAAATGATTTGCGTGCTTGGATTGCAGTTGTCATCCACATAGTTCACTAAATCTGTTCGATCACCATCCACATAGAGGTCAGCTTTGTTCCCCACTACGATATCCGCCACCTGAATGTGTTGCTGGAAAAGATAGTTCTCCGTGTAGCGAGAGTCCTTTATCAACCTAGCGTCTACAACCGTCAGCACTTTTTGCACTTGCAACGTGGCAGGGTACGTCGGGCTGCCCAGTAGTTGAAGCACTTCCATCGGGTGTCCGAGCCCAGTGGGCTCGATCAGAAGGCGGTCGGGCTGGGCACGCGGTAGCAATTCATGTAACGCAACTACCATTGAGACGCCTGCAGTGCAACACATACAGCCTCCGGGAACCTCACCGATAAACACGCCATCTTTCTCTTGGTGTTGCCCTGCGAACAAACTGCCGTCTATCCCAACTTCGCCAAACTCGTTGACCAGTACTGCCCAGCGTTCGTCATCAGGCTTGTTTTTCAACAGGTTGAGAATTGCCGTGGTTTTACCGGCGCCTAAGAAGCCGGTAATGATGTTAGTTGGAACGACTTGTTTGCTCGGCTGCGATGTGTCCATTGGTGGCATGTTATTCAAAGTGAGACCACTTCAATACAACACAGATTGGGTTTTGTGCAACAAATTTACGAGCGAAATGATGCTTGTTCGAAGTAGCTGGCAGTGAGACAAGCAACTAGATGATGTAAAAAGATGCCTTCTCAAAAAAGCGGATGGCTGCTTGACACGGCTACCGCGGCAGAGAAAAAACTCCATCCCAGTGCGATTAGCAAAATGCCGCCTAGGCATCGTACATAGTGCGTGCCTGAATGCAGCACATGAGAGCCAGTTTCGTGGAACTCGGAAGCGAACCCTTCTAACCACGAACGTGCGTACAAGGTACACACAGCCACCAGGCTTACTGTAAGCCCAGTGCCAAGCCCCATCAGGAGAGTGGCGACAATACCGTACGAATACACACCGACCAGGTGAGCGTAAATCAAAACCACAATCGCACCTGAGCAGGGTCGGATGCCCATCGAGAGAACAACGGAAAGCGACTGCCAAATTGACTGGTTTTCGTCAGGCGCGTGAGCGTGCGAGCACCCACAATGGTCGGTATGACTGTGGGAATTCTCATCGGCCGAATGGTGGTGATGGCTGTGCTTCTGCGCCCGATGAAGCTTAATGATCTGCAATACGGCCCGTAGTAAGAGCAACGCACCTAACGCGATAACCAAAACATAGCTGGCAAGAGCGACTTCGTTACCATAGGTGTGAATTTGCGCCAACTTGAATGACAGTACTCTCGCCAATACGGTTACGAGGAGAATGGCAATCAGTGATTGCAGCAGCGCGGCGGCCAAGGAGATCATCACACCGCGCGAGAGTCCTTCCTTGTGTGTCCCCAGGTAGGTCAGTATGACTGCCTTTCCATGCCCTGGTCCTATAGCGTGAAAGACACCGTAGCCAAAGCTGAGAGCAATCAGTGCCCCCCCGTGCTGCAACGGATTGTTTGAGATAGCGTTGATGTGACTGGCCAGCATGGCGTGAAGCGCCTGTTGCCATTGAACGGTCGCAACAACGAGATGATTCCAATAGGCGTAGATACTAAAAACGACGAAAATGAATAAACCCGCTAAGGCGAGTTTTGAAATTGCCCTGAGCGGGGCGTTGAGCATTGTGGCTTCTAGCGTTTTCATACAGTCGGTTGGAGTCAATAGCCAGCGTTTAGTTACAATTGATCACGACTGTTTCTGCAAACTTCACACCAAGTCCGGCGGTATCCCGTTGGGTTTGATCCAAGCTTTGCGCATAGGCGACAAGGTCGTTTGAGGGTTCGGGAGCTTGGAGCTGTCTGCTGCATGATGCGGCGCTACCACCCACTACCTCGACGTTACTTTCGCTGTTGTGCAGCATCGAGACGTAGTAAGTAGGATCATACACCTGCCACTGGATCATTTTGTTTTCACTAAATGTTGCCGACTCGATATCAAACACCATTTCGAGTTGCAGCAGTGTCTCCCCGTTGCGCTCTGTGGTTGCCAGGCTGTGTTTTCGTGGCGTATTCAACGCGATTTCTGCGTTGTCCAATTGCAAGGTCGAGAAATAGTTGTAGTCACCTAGGTTATGAACCATCTCTGTTGACATTTCACTGAGTTCTAATCCTTGGTCGCCGAATTGATTGAGTAGATCAGTGATAGTCATAGCAGAAAAAAAAGCATCGAACTCCCACGTTTGTGTGACTGAGATCAACTGGTCATTTTCATCAAGAACAAATTGCGTATTAAGTTGAATCCAAGCATGAGGATGGGCGTACGCGGTAGGGATGCCAGTGAAACAAACAACAGCGCATATAAAAGATCTTAAAGCGAATCTGTTCATACGGACACTTAGAGCTTTAGTGATCACAATTGGTGCACACACCGTTAATTTCAAGCTGCGGCTCTACAATCTGGAATCCTGCTTTTTGGGTGTCTTGTCGCAAACTTTCTTTGGTGCTTTTGTCCAGGGTGACTTCAATCACTCGATCGCACTTTCCGCAAATAAAAAACTGTGAGTCCTCGTGTGAGTGATCAGAACTGATCTGACAACACGCCACGTACTTATTCACTAAGTTTAGTCGATGCGCAAGATGTTCCTGTTCGAGAAATTCCAAGATCCGATAGACGGTCATCGCGGGAATTTCTTGACCTAATTCCTGCTTGCAATACTCGACCAGTTCGTAGGCCGACATCGCTTTTTCAGTTTCCAGTAGTCCGGATAGCACTAATTTGCGTTTTTTTGTCAGTTGTACGCCCTTTGCTCGGCATTTTTGCTCTGCCTGCTCTAAGGTCTGCTGAGTGTGCCGTGAGACAACGCCCTTCACTTCAAGCTCTTTTTTAGAGACGGGTTTCATGCCACGAAATCAAGCGTGAGCAACAATCGGGTGCCGCCATTAGTTACTTCTGGGGAACGATGCACAATGCCAGCGTTTTCGTTGCCCTCCCACAATTCACCTTTGAGTAGCGCAACATCACCTTTAGTTAACTGGTTGATGTCGGCTGGGGTTCGATACAGGCCTGACTGATCGTCGGGTAAGCCGCCGTTACCGGGCCCCAATTTTGATCGATCGACAACCTCATGCGCCAACCACTCCGTCGCTACACCTCGAAACGTTGTCACCAATCGACAGGGAACTTTGTCGGTGTGAAACCGTGGGCACATGGCTCGATCAAGTGTCGCGAGACGCAGTCCGGCGCGCTCGAGATCAAACAAATAACAAAACATATTGACCAGATCGTTTACGGTATCAACGAGTACGCGTGAGTAGTCGTACCCAAGTAGGGTTTTCAAAAGGGGTTCGTTATCAGTCTCCGGCGTTGCAATACCTTCAATATTAAGTGTTTGTCTATCGGCGAGCAGCCGTTCGATGGACGACTCAATCGCTAGGTCCAATTCTCGTTGCCATACAACGATGTTGTTAGCCGGGTTGTAGATCTCAGCTAACACGTCTGGACTATTGGATGTTGACAGCGCTCTTTGCATATTGTGTTAGGTACTCTGGTCTGAACTGGGCGAGGCATTGAGAGAGAAAGCAGGTATCACTTTCAGTAGGACATTGACGAGAATAAACAGCAATGCGCTGATACTGACGATCGTCGGTCCGGTGGGGGAGTCCAAAACGTACGAAGCCCTCAGTCCTAAAAGACTGGCAGTTGCGCCTAAGGCTGCGGCGACAATCGCCATCATTTCTGGCGTTTTGCTGAAAGGCCGGGCGGTTGCAGCGGGCACGATTAACATCGCCGCAATCAGGAGTACACCCACGACCTTGATCGCGACCGCCACCACAATGGCCAGAGCGAGGGTTAAGATGAACCTCTCTCGTTTGGGATTAAATCCACTGGCGTGGGCGAGATCCGGATTAAGTGTCGATAACAGCAAGCCAGACCAGCGCAGCGTCACCAGGCCAATGACCATAAGAACGCCAGCCCAAATCACAGCCAAATCTGTCTTGCCCAAAGCCAGGATATCGCCGAACAAATAGGACATCAGGTCAATGCGTATTCCAGACAGAAACGAAACCGCGACCAAACCAAAGGCGAGAGAGGAGTGCGCCATAACACCGAGGAGGGTGTCCATGGCAAAACCCTTGCCGCTGAGAGAGGACACCGTCATCGCCATTAACAGGCATACCCCGAGCACACAGACAAAAAGCGGGGCGGATAGCATGAGAGAGAGCGCAACCCCAAGGACGGCGGCGTGAGCGGTGGAATCCCCGAAGTAGGCCATGCGTCGCCAAATCACAAAACACCCCAGCGGGGCTGCAGCTAAAGCCACACCGACGCTGGCCAGCGTGGCGCGAACGAGAAAGTCATCAAGCATTGAGTGAATTTCCCGTGTGTACGTATTGGTGATGGTTTTGATGCAGATACAGCGCGGCTTCGTTGTCGCTGTCCAATCCAAACAAGGTTTGATACTCGGGAGAGTCACTAACCGATTGCGGTTCTCCCTGGCAACAAATATGGCCATTCAAGCAGATCACGCGATCGGTCTGCCGCATCACCACATGAAGTTCGTGGCTGATCATCACAATGCCGCAGCCCGTGGATTCTCTGATTCCAGCAATTTGGCGATAGAACTCCGCGGCACCACGGTGGTCCAGCCCTTGTGTGGGCTCATCCAGCAGCAGCAAGTTGGGAGCGCCCAGCAGTGCGCGGGCGAGGAGCACGCGCTGAAACTGACCGCCCGATAAATCCATCACTTGGCGGTTCTCCAAATTGGGGACACCCGCCTGGATCAACGCATTTGAGATCACAGTTTTGCTATGGCCACCGGGTAAGTTGAGGAATCGTTTTACCGTAATGGGCAGCGTTTCATCGATGTGCAACTTTTGCGGCACGTACCCGATATTGAGTTCAGAAGACTTGTTAATCACCCCCGAGCTGAGCGGCACAGCGCCAATCAATGCCTTAAACAGCGTGGTTTTTCCAGAGCCATTCGGACCGATCAGGGTCACGATTTCACCGGCTTTGACCGACAGGGTGATGTCGTGCAGCACTTGGCGCTTTCCTAGGTGAACCGCCAAGGAATCGCATGCGACCAGGTTCGTGTCCAACGTTAGTCTCCACCAGTGACGACCAACGTCCTGGATGATGTTTTACTTCCACTCGCTCAATCAGATATGTTATAACATATCGTTTATGTTTTTCCACTTGATTGCGCGCCGAGAGGCGTGATTTGTGAATATCGGAGCACAGAATGCACAAAAACAATCTCGCCTGGGCCGTACTCGGGTTCAGTATACCTTTCACGTCGGTTTCAGCAGCACCAAACGTTGCCGTCGACATCGCCCCTTTGCACTCTTTGGTCAGTCAGGTGATGAGAGGGGTGCGCGAACCTGATCTACTGATTCCAGCAGAG
>JBCCFQ010000239.1:0-5951 GCA_039029655.1 Pseudomonadota bacterium
GCCTGACACCTGTTTACGTGGATCTGCTAAGAACGCAAAAGCCCGATGAAGCAGCAGAGTTTCTGAGTTCTATGTTGTGGACGTACATCGCGGTGGTGGTTTCTCTATTCGCTTTGTGTGGTTTCTTTTCTGAATGGGTGATACGCATTTTTGCCCCTGGGTTTGCCGGAGATAGGCTAGTTATTGCAAAAGAGCTAGCGATATACGCTTTTCCGCTCATCTTGAGTATGGGGGCGAATGGATTTTGTCGCGTATTGCTCGAATCTAGAAAGCAGTTTGTTGTGACGAAAGTATCACAAGCGCTCATACCAATATCTGTCTTAGCCTTGTTGCTCTTGAAATCCGGGCAAGGGGTGCAGATGATTTTTCTGGGTCTGAACATTGGTTACTTGCTGGCAGTTGGTGTTCAGGTGGGATGGCTTTGGGTGAGTCGTGTCAAACTTTCTCTGACTTGGCGCGTAAGATCCTCTGCATTTCAGAAGGTTCGCCACATTATTGCTCCCCTATTGCTGGGCAATTTATTGGCATCGTGTAGTCCAATAGTGGATAGGGCAATGATCAGCCTTTTGAGCGAAGGAGACCTTGGTGTCTATGGGTATACTCAAATCATTATTTCAAACGTTACCCTAATCTTTGTGACGTCCTTATCTACGACCTTGTTACCGGTTTTTTCGCACATCAAGACCGAGGGTAAGGATGCTCTGACCCGTGCCTTGGCCGATACTCTACGCTTAGTGCTGTTTGTGATCTTTCCCTTGGGTTTATTCCTGGCTTTGTACTCCCTACCCCTGATTGAGCTCCTATTTGAGCGGGGCGCTTTTACAAGTCAAGACACCCTCAGAATGGCGCCTCTACTCGGCATATTGGCGATATGTATGACCCTAGAGGCGGGCGTGCTCGTGTTCGCTCGAACGTTTAATGCGCTCCTGGATGCCAAGACAACGATGATCGGCGGAGTTCTCAACCTCGGCGGAAAAGTGATTCTCAATTTCCTTCTTATGCAGAAATATGGCGTCTATGGTATTGCGGTATCTACCTTGCTGGTAAATACACTGGTGATTGCGTTCTTTTCCTGGCGGATCCATTTTGTGCACCAGATGACACTTGGGTTAACGCAGCTAAGAGAACTCGCAAAGATTGTACTCGTATCGTTGAGTGGTGTGTTTGTTGCGAAGTTGGTTATGGGTGACGAAACCACTTGGGTGTTGGTGGGTTCATCTGCGGCTGTTGGTGTGTTGGTTTTTCTACTGTTGTCTTTGTTGTTGAAGATTAAAGAAGGCAAAACTTTAGTAGATTTAGTACTTCGGAAGTTCGGTGTCGTTCAATGACGCGGGTTAAATGGATTTTTCTTTTACATAAAGTCCGTCACCACACTTGTTTACAAGCCTTTTTGCATAAACGTTTTACATAAGTCCAGTACAGCATAGTAATCATTCATTGCTACCTATATAGTCAAATAACGAGAAGAAAAACAAATAGCTACATCAAAAAGCTATTAATTAGAGTGACCTTAAAATATGGATCGTGGGGATTCGAGTCAATTCGTTGCGTCTGCAATAGATAGCGTAGGGCAACAAGGTGATCGTGTAGGGAATACCTTAACGCGCCACGGTCTTATTCGACCCCATACCAGCAAGCTGAGCGCTGCACAAAGGCTATGTGATGTCTTTATTATCATTGGTTCCTTAGCCGTCGCCTGCGCTGTTCAAGATCAATCGTGGGATGGCAATTACGTACTAATAGCAACGACAGCTGCAGCTCTTTTTTCAACCATCGGCAGTATGTGTGGTCTTTATAGCTCGTTGCGGATGACTCCGGTGTTAGGCGAGATGGCAAGAATCGTTGCTACTTGGCTAGGTATTGTGATGCTCTTCGTGTTGGTCCACTTCTTTTTCGGTTTGTTGGAACCGGTAAAAACGTCAACCATGAGCACTTGGTTTATGTTTGCGCCGGTAGGAGTCCTAGTCTGGCGAACTGGATGGCGAGTCGTATTGCGAGAACTGCGCAAGCGCGGACACAATACGCGATTGGTGGCGGTGGTAGGTTACAACGATCTTGGTCAACGATTGGAGAAGACCCTAAGGTCGGCGACATGGGTAGGCCTTCGGTGGTACGGCTTCTTTGACGATCGTGATCGAGACGATATGGGCGCCGCGGTACGTGGCGATTTACAGCAGCTAGTGAGGGATGCTCGGGCGGGTCGAGTGGACATGGTTTACATCGCCTTGCCGCTCCGAGCCGAGTCCAGAGTCAGCGAAGTCATCAATATGCTTTCCGACACCACGGCGTCGGTGTATGTGGTTCCTGACTATCTGACCTATGAGTTGCTCCACAGTCGGTCTTACTCACTCGGGAACATTCCTGTTGTGAGCGTTGTGGAAACGCCATTTTATGGGCCGGCGGGATGGGTCAAGGAGGTAGAGGATATGATTCTGGGCTCGTTGTGCTTGACGGTCTCTGCAATTCCGATGCTGCTGATCGCGATGGCGATAAAGCTCACCACGGGTGGACCGGTATTGTTTCGGCAAAAACGCTTTGGCATCAATGGGCAGGAAATTGAAGTGTGGAAGTTTCGTACTATGACGGTGGCTGAGAATGGTGAGGCGGTTCAGCAAGCAAGCCGGTACGACCCACGAGTTACTAGGATTGGCCGTTTTTTGCGGCGCACTTCACTCGATGAACTGCCGCAGTTTTTTAACGTGCTACAGGGCAGAATGTCATTGGTTGGTCCAAGACCCCACGCGCTTGCCCACAATGAGAAGTACCGGCGCGAGGTCAAACGTTACATGGTGCGCCATAAAGTCAAGCCAGGAATTACAGGTTGGGCGCAGGTGAATGGCTTGCGAGGTGAAACCAAAACGGTAGGTCAAATGCAAAAGCGAGTGGAGTACGATTTGGAGTATATTCGCTCTTGGTCGCTTTTTTTCGACATCAAAATCATCGTTCTCACTTTGCTGGCACTGCGATCCGGCGACAATGCTTATTAGAAATACGCTGTTCCTTTTTTCTAAAGCAGTTCTTCCCCATCTGCAAAAAATGACGAACACGAATAATAGCCTTCTATTTGCATGTTTGTTGTTCTGCCAGACTGCTGCCTTTGCGTCAGTCGACGTTGTACCTGGCTTAGTCGGGTTTGGAACAAAAACGCCCGCGGGAAGAGGTGGGCAGATTATTCGTGTTATCAATCTTTTGGATAGCGGACCCGGCTCACTGAGACACGCCGTGGAAACAGAGGGTCCTCGGACCGTCATATTCGAGGTGGGGGGTTCAATTCAACTTCAGTCGGATCTCAAGGTTCGGTACCCATTCATCACCATTGCTGGACAAACCGCGCCCTCGCCAGGGGTCACCTTACGGGGTGCCGGAATCAAAATCAGCACCCACGATGTCTTGCTTCAACACCTTCGTGTAAGAGTAGGCGACTTGCCCAATGGGCCTAGTTTTGATTCTAGAGACGGAATCGGGCTTCGTGGCGAGAGGTCTGGTTTTGAGGGTGCCGCGAATGTGGTGATCGATCATTGTTCCATTAGTTGGGCAACTGATGAGGGTATCGATACATGGTTTCCTGGGGTGCGGGATGTCACCATATCCGCCTCGATCATTAGCGAAAATTTGTCGGATTCGCGACACAGCAAGGGAGAACACTCCGCCGGCATGCTGATTGGGGATGGCAGTAGAAACATTGCTGTTTCCGGAAACCTATTTGCCCATAACATGCGTCGTAATCCGCTGGTTAAGGGTGATGTAACCGCCGTTATTGTCAGGAACTTGATCTATAACCCGGGCAAGTCCGCCATCGAGCTTACCGACCCCGAAAACTCTGGCGACAGTTTCGTAACGATATCCGGCAATGTGATGATCCCTGGGCGTAATACAGAACACAATATGCAGCTAGTCAGGTTGAGTCCGACAGTGGCCGAAGGCTCACGAATTTTTTCAGCAGGTAATCGATATTCTCACAGTCAACCTGACGGATTGGGGGTAGATCATGTTGGGGCAAAACATCACACAGATATCCCACCAATATGGATTGAAGGGTACCCTTTGCCAAGTCACACAAAACCTGACTCCATCCTAAGGAACGTTGGTGCTCGCCCCAGAGATAGAGATGCGGTGGACAAGCGTGTCGTCTTAGAGGTTCTTACTCATCGAGGGCGTGTGATCAATAGCCAGCAAGTGGTTGAACTGGGTGATCAGCCTCCTTCCGCACGTCATGTGTTGTCTTTACCTAAAGATCCAAACGGCGATAACGATGGTAATGGGTATACCAACTTGGAGGAGTGGTTGCATACAATGGCAGAGAACTTAATGGTGCAATAGCCTCACGCCATGGACATAAGCAGAGTTTCATAGTGTTGACCAACTAAGTCAGGCGCGTGATGTTGTGCAAAGTGATTTTTGCACCTGATACTAGTGTCTCTATGCAATTCGGAATTATCCATAAAGGCAGCCAGGTGGTGTGAAAACGCCTCAATACTTTCGCAATAGTGCCCTAGATGATGCTTGCCGATTATCCCCGATGGATCGACGGAGGATAGTATCGGGATACCGCGAGCCAAGGCTTGTAAAAACGTATTCGGAAAGCCTTCGGCGTCTGACGTGTTCACAAATAACCTCGCTTGATCAAAATACTTCTCCACCTCTTCGTAGTGCAGGAAGCCTGTCATCTGGCAGTTAGCGTTATCCGCCTGGAGAGCCAATGACCGATAGTAATTCTTGTCGTCAGTTCCACCGATCAGTATGAAAGAGTATTCAGGGAACTGCTTAGCCAGTCGTATGAAGATCTCAGGCCGTTTCCAGGGGAGAAGCCGGGCGACCCAGAGTATGGTGTCGGATGGTTCAGCGACTGGAAGTTTGTTGGGCTTATATGTGCTTTTTATCTCTGTTGACTCTAGGCCAAAACCATTTCTCAGTTGTAGGCCTTGGCGTGTGTTTTGAACAACGATTTGATCTGCAGTTTTCAGGCCATATTCAAACATTTTTCGATCCCTAAACTCAGTGACGCTGAATCGCCTTTTTGAGCCACGAGACACGCGGCCTCCTGCCACATCATTGTCATGAGCCACCGAGAAGATAAAACGTTTGCTGTGTTTTCGACAAAAATGCGCAACCACCCCGGTGTTAAATGATGCAGTACGTTGATAATAGATGTCAGCGTTCACAGCCTTCATGCAGCGCCATAGAGAGGTGGTTCTTGGATGAAATTGACGCAGCAAAGGCAAACCAGCGGACGCTGAGCAGGTTTTTAGAATTCTCACACCGTTGATTTCTTGCTCATCGGGTTGCCCATAGTCACGGGTTATTACCGATACGTCAAAGCCACGGCGAACAAGCTCATGAATCAAGAAACGTTGTTGTACCTCGGCGCCCCCGATGCCCTCAAGTGATTTACTGGGGTCCAGCACTGGATAGATTGGTAGGCTTACAAAACAGATCGAAGGTCTTTTCTTCATAGCTGTAGTTTACGTAGCCTAAACGCACCATTGTTCAACGATTGAATCGACATGTCTTGAGAGGTCTGACTGTGCCTTTGGTCTTTGTACTTTCGTGGTGTGCTTGCTATCAGCGTTAGCGTTCTTAATGGCGCTCAGCATGTGGCCCATATCCCAAATGACACGGGCTCCCTGAATGTCCTCGATCATTTTTGCAAAAGGGATTTGATGGTCGTCCAGATGTTCCGACAAATCTTTGCGACGAGGTGTGATGATTAGATTCGCACCTCTTTCTATACACAAAAGCGTTGTCCCAGCTCCTGCATGGGCGATGACAACGTCTGCGGCGTCAATGTGTTTTCTCATGTCCGAAAAACCCAAAAACCGGGTCCACTGGCAGTGCTTCGGCTCATAGGTGTTGTGTCCAAGCTGCACAATGATTTTGTCAGTAATCCCATTGGCGCCTTTGAGTTCATCAACACATTGAACCAAGCGAGTAAAGGCAAACCATTCGGTACC
>JBCCFQ010000240.1:0-5951 GCA_039029655.1 Pseudomonadota bacterium
TTGACAGCATCTTCGACGTCCATCGTCCAGGTATTTTGTCCCATTCCTCCAATGGGCAGCATGAGAACATCCGGTGATATCCCTTCCCAATCCGGCAGTAACAGCGAGTCGCCGAGATTCACAATCGACTTGTCACCTATAGAGATATGAAATCCCATCGAACCGATCCCAACGCGTTCATCTGGGCCCGGTTCCCTCCGTAACGACAGTCCGAGAATGGAAACAACTATCGGACCATGTACACTTTTTAGGGCCTCAACCCTAACGCCACCAAGAGTGACCTTTTCCCCCACATCCATCGCGTGAAGATTCTCAAATGGTATCCATGACGTTAGACCGCGACCACGGGGGTCAACCACAAGGGTCTGCCCGTTGATTTCACGTGTCAGAGCTTTACCGCATATAACGTGTGCTCCGGAGGCCGCCGCCACACGATCCGATTGCCAGTGGTGATCGGGATCGCCGTGGGTAATAAAAATATGGGTGATGGTGGACCACTCTGATTCTGGTATCAGGCTATGTGGACCGAACATCCACAGATACTGGCCGGGGTCGATAGCGACCTTTGCATCCTTGTCTTCAAGAAGAAAGGAGTTATAAAGGTAGTGGCGAATCCTCACTACGCCTGCTCTATCGGTCGCGGTATCTCTTTGTTCAAACCATAACCGATACCATTCAGCACTGCCCAAAAATTCCAGCACAGGGCACCAATTCCTGTAAGCAAGATTGCCGCCAACAGCACGACCCCAATCCACGGTATTTTCGCCAGAAGACTTACAGCAATAACCGTCACGGCGATCGCTCCAAGGGAATGCCACAGCAACGGTTGTTGGTAGAACTTGCGTAGCAATAAATCGCTAACGGCAAACAGACCTGTCAGCATTCCAAGAATCAATAACACGAAATACATGAAGAGCAGGGTGAAACCGAGCAAAACCCCCACACCTGTAAAAAACAGAAGTATCGCAATAGGCGGAATCGCGAAGAACAAGGCAGTACCCAACAACAAGGATCGTGCTGGAGCCGTCTCAAACCGTTCCGCGTGCACTCGGAGTGCACGTGAGAACAATAGATACAAAGCCAACACTGCGACGATAGTGTTGAGCGGCAAAGTGTACGTCTGACTGCTGGTCAGGTCCTCAACAAAACTCGGTAGCGGTTCTTCAATGAGTTCGCCATAAATCTCTGCATCCTGGCTGATGCGAGCGACAGTGTTGCTCCGCCACCTCAGATTTCCGTGGATGATGCTATTTGGTCCAAGCTCAAGCTCGCCACCGACGATGTCCACATCACCAACGATTTCTGAATCAATTAAGACGTCTCTTCCGCGAATCTTAAGGTCGTCACCGACCTTTGCTAAGACCTCAACAGTATCTCCAGCCAACCATGCCCATTCACCGATGGGTTGTTCAACCTTAACCATTTGACCGGCAGCGACGACATGGCCGGACACCGGCGAAGTAAGGCGTACATGCTGACCCGCAGCACGCAAATCATCTCTTACTGGTGACAGGAGAACGATATCCTGTGCTGCCAAAATGGCGTCGCCACTGATGTCACCGTCGACAATCAAGCGTTGTCCAGCAGCAACGAGATCGCCGTCTACCTGTGACCGGACCTCTACCACGCGACTGGCAACGTAGAGATCGTTTTCGGTGGGTTCATCGATCACCAGTTCGTCGTCGGTACTTTGTGCCCAGACAAGGGTGACGCCCAATAGCACAAGCAACAGTGTGTATCTGATTCGGCAATTGTTCATAGCTCATCCGTCCTTGTTCTTGGTATCAAGTAGGTTGAGACAAGATGGTCTCCATCCCCAAAGTGTAGGAGCCTGAAGCGATTCAAAAAATAAGTGGAACCCGAAGTCGAGAGCAAAGCGAGTCTCGGCATGTCCGTATGCCAGTTGTCGGCAACATCCTTGATACGATCGTTTCTTAACGGCTCACGTCTTTTGGTCTTGCAAGATGAAACGATGTCTAAAATGGATATTCGCAACCATAGGAAGTAGGTGGATGGATAGCTTGTTTTGAGCGTTTGAGATCAAACACTACAAGTTGCGCCCCCGATATCAGCTCCCTTCTATTCGTTATCTCTATTAGCAACCCTTGTTAGAGATGATATCCGCCATCAATGTTGATAGTAGCGCCATTGACAAACGATGCTTCCGGAGCGCACAAAAATCCGATCACGCCCGCCACGTCAGAAGGGACACCGATTCGTCCAATCGCGGTGTTTGATGTAATGTAGTCTCGTGCTTGCGGCATCACGTCAAAGAGTGTCTGATTGAAGTCATCATCAAGACCACCCGGTGCGACAGCATTGGCCGTGATGCCTTTGGCGCCAAAGTAACTCGCCCAATAAAGCGTCAGGCTTTGCAAAGCAGCTTTCAATGGCCCGTAGCTGATGAGGGGTCCGAATGCTATCCGCGCCGTTCCGGAACCCAGATTAATTATCCGACCACCCTCGGCAATTCGTTCGGCCAATTTTTGTGTCAGAAAATAAGGACTCTTGAAGTTCACGTTGTACATCGCGTCTAGATCACTTTCGCTTGTGCGGTCGAATGTCCCTAACCGGAGTTCGCCGGCATTATTGACCAAGATGTCGAAATCCGAGCGTCCCCAATCGTCAAGAACTTGTAAGAACGACGCGACTAGATCATCTAGCTCAGATGTTCCATCGAAGTCCACTTGCAGCGCCCTTGCACGAGCGCCTTTTGATTGCATCTCTGCAACAACCTCGTCTGCTGCCTCTTTCTGGCTGCGATATGTGATGACGACGTCGCCGCCTTGATTTGCGATGGCAAGTGCAGTCTCCCGCCCAATGTTTCGGCTACCACCAGTCACCAGCGCTACTTTTCCTTTGAGAATTGATGCCATTTTCTTGTCCTCCAATCGACCTAGTTGCAAGCACAGGGCCGTATGCTAGGCGTTGCGAGAATTGCACATAAGTGACAGAAACGGCACTATAGTGTTGCTTTTTATGCAACATTGAAAATGAAGAAGACTACTCCGTTTGACGACATACGACTGTTTCAACGCGTTGCCGAGCTGGGATCAATACGGGGCGCGGCACGGGAGGAAGCCATTGAGCCATCGAGTGTTTCCCGACGAATGAATCGCCTTGAATCTCGTCTTGGGACGAAGCTCTTAGAGCGTGCTCAGAATCGAACCCAGCTGACCGACGCCGGTGCATCTTATTATGAGCACATGCGGGTCCTCGTACCTCAGTTTGAGGCTGCGGAAAGTGCTGTATCCGGAGATGCTGACACGCCTAAAGGCCTTCTCAAAGTAGACGCGGCAATCGACTTCGGACAGCAGTACGTCGCCAAGTGGCTCTTAAGTTTTCAGCAAAAACACCCTCAGGTTCAATTCGAGCTAAGTTTGTCCAGTCGCCACGTCGATCTCGTTGCTGAAGGAATCGATGTCGCGATTCGAGTTGGAAACTTGAGAGACTCGTCGCTCAAAGCGCGCCGACTTGCGTCGGTACCTCGCGTTCTCGTGGCTTCGCCTGATTATCTTGTCGCACACGGAAACCCCGAGACACCCGCGGATCTGCAAAGCCATCAGCACGTCTTTTTCTCGCGCAACAATCGAATTCAGTTGCTCGAGCTGCATGATTCTAAAGGCGCGACTCATACCGTTAAACGTCAGGGACGGGTGACCATCAATGCCGTCAGTTCTTTGGTTGACGCCGTAAAGATGGGTTGTGGCGTTCACACCGGACCACGTTGGGCATTTCAGGATGCCATTGATTCTGGAGACGTCGTCGAGCTACTCCCGGGTTACTCGCAACGACCGATGACAATGAGTGCGATTTGGGCGCCAGCGGTGCTCCTGCCGGCACGTATTCGAGCGTTTATCGACTTCGCCGCGGCCCAAGCGTCGCAGATACCAGGACTCGAAGTCTAAGCCGCAACGCGCTTAGCAAGATAAAGGTCTGACTCCATCAACATTTAGTCCTAAAAGACGCTTCTTTGTTTTTGAAGACTTTAACGCGCCGAATAGTCTGTATTGATTGACAGCAGCGGTCGCCATCAACTGGCTACAGTTTCCATTATTACAACTCGTGAGAGTCTAGTCGAAACCGACGCGCTCGTCGTATTCGGTAAAACGCTCTCGCTGTATATCTTTGCCATGCGGGAATCCAGGGCCCGGTCCCGGATACAAGTCACGTGTGTCGATGGATTTACCTGTTGCGGTATCAACAATTGCTGCACGCACCGGTTTGTTCGTTTTCTTGTCGTATAAACGGATCGGTTCTTTGCCTGACTCGAAATGCCACTTTTCACCGTACTCCATCAATGCGATTAATACCTTGGTAGCGTCTCGGCCCTTATCCGTGAGCAAATATTCAAAACGTTCGGGGTTGGTTTGATACATACGCTTCTCGAGCAATCCCTCTTCCACCAGAAGCGCTAAGCGCTGTGTCAGAATGTTGCGGCCCACACCAAGCCAGGCCTGAATGTCGTCAAAGCGGCGAATGCCGTACATCGACTCTCGAAGAATCAGTGGATTCCACCAGTCACCCAGTACGTCAAGGCTTCTAGCGATAGAGCACGGGCTGTTAGCAAACGATTTTCTTTTCATGCCCACTGCAGTTGGGTAACACCGACTAGAATAGATTAGATGCGAATTCCAATCAATTGGGCTTGGTCCCTGGCCCTTCATGGTACGCAGTAGCCCCACTCCAATCATAATGGTATAGATATCCTGTACTCACGTCTCACCAATAACCCAACACCTTCCACCACACCCCTCCAACAAGCAGCCAGATGGCCAAGTTGACAAAGCTGACTATCAACGCCTAATACATCCACCGCCCCAGTGGAACATACCCCAGCCCAAAATACAGTGGGGCATGCGACATCCCATACGATGAAATCACGCCCTACACATTCGACAAAAAGGCAAGCACGAGCGCAGCTAGCACGGGTGGAACACCAACCGCAAGCGCCACTGAGAGGAAGCCAGCAAACATGGCGCTAACGTGGCTTGCATTGGAAGCAAACAAATAATGCGAGTAGAAGTATAGGAGTATCAAAACAGCAAAGGATGCTTGCCATGGTAGCGTCATGGCCTGGAGCTGCTGAGCTATGGCATTTGAAAAGACGTCCACAAGGCCCGACTACTTTAGCTGGGTGGCCATGGCTATAATAGCTGAGAACCACGTGAAGATGGTCCACGCCGACGTATTTCCTGCAGTAGGAATGGGAGGGGGGGGGAATGGGATGGGACACGTGGCGCATTCCATCAAACCACGAAACTCTACAGTTAAGGCAATTAGCCAAGCAGACAGACAACCAGAGAAAAGGTCAACAGCTAGACATGTTGGCCCCAAACAGATGGGTGGACAGCCAGATGGAGGCCAGGGGGGAGGACTCTATCGGGAGGCTGCACACGGACATGAGCAATGCGACACACTACTTCTTCCGTACCGTTAGTCAGCAGTAGCGAGTCCGAAGCTGCCCAGTCAGTCAGTCTGATTTCTGTCTAAGCGGAGAGCTAGCCCTCCTTTGCACAGCCCCGGTAGATGCACTGTACCATCAAATGCACAGCAAGTCTCAATATGGCGAGGTGTGTCGGGCTGAATGAACACAGAAACCACGTATCTATCACAATACGTGCCCTATATCAATGCCTATCTCCCTTCTTATCTCTTTAGCACCATTCACGTGTGAGGCCAACCCTCGCTGAAGACACTAGTTGGCATGCACCAAACCTGACCCCGCTCTATGCTTCGACTGCCCTGCTTGCCCTGTGATAAGTTTCGCGTTTGTTGGCCGCCAATCGGGTAGCCAACTGCCTCCAAACCGCACGTTCGTACCACCGCTTTGTCCCGCGCTAATGGGGCTTCCCCGCTGGGAACGGCCGGTGCTAGCTGGCCCTGCACGTTGGTGTGTACACCTGGCGCAGCTGCCCAAAACGCGCAAAAGGACACGTGCAACACAGAAA